>JAKSCW010000085.1 GCA_022360375.1 Balneolales bacterium | reverse complement strand
GAATAAAATTTGATTCATCAGGTAATTATACCGGATGATTTTCAAATACTGCTTGGGGGTAAGCCCGGTTTGATGCTTGAAGTTCTTTTCAAGTGTTGATTTATGCACTCCTTTTCTTGCGCAAAAATCCTCTACGCGAATACTTCCTTTACTTTTGATTGCTTCGTCAATAAAAAAGTAAGTGAGCTTATCCTGCTTGTTGCTTACCGATTTGGAGGAGAGCAATTCAGTTATCTTTCTAATAAGCTCAGTTTTAGAAGTCCCTTTTTGAACTTCATTCATACACAAATCTGTTAAATCAGGCATGAGTACTTCAAGCGGATAGGCACTTTCATCCAATTCCTGGAGACTGTACCCGGTAAGCTCTGTAATCGCACCTGGTTTAAATCGGATACATATCCCCGAAGTTCCGGCCTTTTGGTATACCTTTACTGCTTTTTTAAAAGGAGTAACCAGCCTGCAATCCTGAACAAGATACTCCGAGTTCACTTGCTCATCCCTTCGAAGATAAGTGCCATCAACCATTATCATGGCCTCAATATTTCCATCTGGTATGATGATGTCAAAATCCTGGCGAATATCTTCTTCAGTAAGATAATTGGTCCAGAAGCACTCAACCAGGTGCCTGATTCCCTTATCGGGTTTGTATTCTTTGTATTCCATAAAGCTGTTCCAAAAAAATAAAGATAATCGTCTTTTTTACAATTGATTCACCCGCACTCCCAGTAATCTGCCCCTATGAAATACTTTTTTCTTGTATGGGGCATTGTAATTCTTGGCGACACTGTTTTCGCACAAGACACCCTTAAAGTTGCACCCGGCGATATGCTGATCGATGGCTCTTTTATAGAGCCCTATACCAATCAATGGGAAGTGTTTGTTCAGACACCAGAGGGGCAGGAAACACACGTTCGTTACTGGACCGATTATGTGCATATCTTAAACCAGGATGGTTCTTCATTACTGCATCGTGTTCAGGATATATATGGCTCAGACCGGGTATTGCAAAGTACGTGGATCAATGTTGTGGATCACCGGAGTCTGCTTCCAAAACGTTTTACTGCCCATACGCCATTGGGGGTATTAATCGTTCTTGATTTTGGAGATGGGAGGATTGTTTCAGGTTCTAATCAAAACGAGGAGCGTGTATTTTCTTCTGATACAGTACAGGTAGATGGGCATTACTTTGACTGGAATTTATATGGTATGCTATTGGCAGGACTCCCGTTTGAAGTTGGAAAAACATACGAATTACCGTATTGGTCATCTCAAATAGCCGGAGAAACTTCCGTGTTCGCCACTATTGGTGAACCAGAAGAAGTAAAGTCATTATCAGGCACAGGGTTCATGAAGTACCCAATTTCAACGAGTGATGGATTTACTTTTTCTATTACAAAAGAAGCTCCATATGTAATCAAACTGGTATGGGATTTACCAAATGGAAATAAAATGATATGGAGAAAAGTATAATAGTTTTTGGTCATCTGTCTATCCATAAAAACAATCAATATCCAAGCCCGGCTTATTGCAAAAGTAAGTCGGGCGATAAACTTAATTATCTCATGAAAAAAAGCATGTTTATTCTGTTATGGGCAATCTTCTTGGGGATGCCTGTTCAAGCCCAAATTTCAATTAATGATTTGCCACCTGAAGAATTTTATGACTTCTGGGTAGGTGAGTGGGATGCGAGTTGGGATGAACCAGAAGGCAAAAAAGGCAAAGGTGTTAATGTAATCACCAAAGATTTGGACCAAAAAGTTATTCGTGAAAGTTTTCAGATACTGGAAGGGCAAAGTGCAGGATTTAAGGGAACAAGTATTTCTGTATATCAACCTCAGTTTAACAGGTGGAAGCAGGCATGGGCAGATAATAATGGAGGATATTATGATTTTACAGGTGATGTTGATGGAGAACAACGGATATTCAAAACACAAATATTCGAACTAGAAGATGGAAGAAAGTTCACACAAAGAATGGTTTTTAAAGAGATTACAGAAAATTCAATGACCTGGGATTGGGAAGCTTCGGAAGATGGTGGAGAAACCTGGACATTAAATTGGAGAATATTTTATACCCGAAAATGATGTCTCTATTTACAAAAATAGTATTGGTTTCATACATTGGGATAATGGGAATGGGTTGTACTCCCCCTTCAATCGATCAGGTTCTTGAAGGGAGTAAAGCATACTATGACCCGGAAGCTAAATGGGGAAAAGAAACATTTTCACTCCATATACAGGAACCCCGTCCTCAAACTCCACTTCGATATTCAGAGCTATTCCTAGATGTACAATCAGGAGCGTTTAAGTTGAGACGAGATTATGAGATTGGAGAGATTGAAAGAATTATCTCAGCAGAAGGGAATCCCGAAATACTTGTAAACGGATTGCCCGAATTTACTGACGAGGAAGCAGAACAGTACCGGCTGAGTCTCGAAAGCAATTTTGGGTATAGAAATTTCTATCAAACCATAAATGGATTGCCTATGTCTCTAACAGAAGATATGGTTAAAAGCTTTGACGGGATAAGAGAGAGTACATTCGAAAATCAAAAGGTATATTCATTGGTTTTGGAACTAAAAGAGCAAATGATTACCAGGAAATGGGAGTTGATAGTAGCCAGAAAGGATTATTCACTAGTAGCCTTAAGGTTTCAGAAAGCTGAATCGGATGAGAGAGAAGATGAGATGATTATTTTTGATGGCGAATACGAACAGGATGGAGTAAAAGTACCTCGTTTTCGACACTGGTATACAGCTGAAAGCAGAGAATATTTAGGGAGTGATGTTATTGTAAAGTATATCCATCACGACTAATCAGCATTTATCTAAGTAGGAGTGGCATGATCTTTATTTTTCCATGGTAAAAGGCAGAAAACGTACGTACGATCTCGCCATCGAAAACCGACAATTTCGCTATAATTTCTAAAACAGCTGCGCTTGTACTTATTTTGCTGACAATTCTATTTAAAGGAATTATTTGCTATAGTTGATTTGTAAGCCTTTTCAAGTATGTCCAGCCCTTCGTCAATTTGTTGTGTTGTAACTGTTAGAGGGGGGCGGAAACGTACCGTGTTAGAGCCACAAGACAGAATCATCATTCCCCCGTTTATACATTCCTTAATCACGGTGTCCCGGGTATGGCCATCTGGCAGATCAATGGCGCACATTAACCCTTTGCCTCGTGCATTTGAGAGATGCTCGTATTTGTGCTCCAGTCCGATCAGTTGATTTAATAAGTATTCCCCAACAGTAGCAGCATTTTCAACAAGATTTTCTTCTTCAATTACAGTTAATATCCTGCCAAACCGAACCATATCAACTAAATTACCTCCCCAGGTGGAGTTAATGCGAGAAGATACCCTGAAACAGTTTGTCTCTACCTCATCAATCCTGGGGCCCGCCAGAATACCACATACCTGGGCTTTCTTTCCAAAAGAGATGATATCAGGTTGTACATAATGCTCGTGGCTCCAGAACTTTCCTGTTAAACCCACACCCGTTTGTACCTCGTCGTATACAAGGAGTGCCTCATGTTTATCAGCTAACTCGCGAAGGGCTTGATGGAATTCAATCCTGAAATGACGATCTCCTCCTTCTGCTTGTATGGGTTCAATAAGAATACAGGCAATTTCATCCTTATATAGATCAAAGTAGCGTTCCATTTGTGCGATTGCCAATTTCTCAGAGTTGATTACCTTCGCAATGCTTTCCTGTGTTTTTGGAAATGTTAATGCAGGGCTACTCACACGTGGCCAATCGAACTTAGGAAAGTATTTTACCTTGTTTTCAAGGGTATTGGTTACCGAAAGGGTATATCCTGACCGACCATGAAATGCATGTTCAAAATGCATCACCATATGTCCTTTCTCTTGCTGGTATCCTTTTTTGAAATTTTTCTGAACCTTCCAGTCGAACGCTACCTTCATTGCATTTTCAACGGCGAGTGCACCCCCGGAAATAAAAAAAGAGTGGGGAAGGTGCTCTGGTACAGCTACACGGCTGAAATTTTCCATGAATTCGGCAAGTTCCTCTGTATATACATCCGAATTGGATGGTTTATTGATAGCAACTCTTCCAAGTTTTGCAACAAATTCCGGGTCGCCAGCTAATCTTGGATGATTCATACCCAGGGGGTTAGATGCGAAGAAGGTGAAGAAGTCCAGAAAGCTGCGGCCAGATTTACTATCGTATAAATAGGTCCCTTCACTTTTTTGCAGATCCAACACCATGTCGAACCCGTCTGTTAATAAGTGTTTCCCGAGAATTTTGCGAACGTCGCTAGGATGTATTGATTCAGTAATTGCCATCAAATAGTTTTAAAATGAATAGTTGCGTCACTTCTAAAACTAGTAAACTTGCCAGATGGACTCAATCCTGAAAGCGCTTTTTTGAATTATTTATGAAATTCCGAAAGGGTTTTCTCAATAATTGAAATACAATCAAGAAGTTGCTCTTCTGTAATAACCAAAGGCGGAGCAAACCGAATTATATTACCATGAGTGGGTTTGGCAAGAAGGCCGTTATCTTTAAGTGCAACACAAAATCTCCAGGCGGTATCACTTTCAGGGGTATCATTAATAATTACGGCATTTAGCAAACCACGACCACGTACAGATTTGAAAAGATCATAACGCCCGACCAATTCATGAATTTGTTTTCGAAAGAGTTCCCCAAGGTTTCGGGCATTTTGAGCCAGTTTTTCTTCTTCAATAACCTCTAAAGCAGCCATTGCTACTTTGCCCGCAAGAGGATTTCCACCGTAAGTAGAGCCATGTTGGCCTGGTTTAATTACCTCCATGATGTCACTATCCGTTAAAACCGCGGATACAGGGTAAGCTCCTCCGGATAACGCCTTCCCAAGTATCAGGACGTCCGGTTTAGTGTACGTAGCGGTCCGTTCACAACGAGCTTCACAGGCACAGTTGCCACAAACAGCTAGCAATGATCCTGTCCGGGCTATTCCGGTCTGGATTTCGTCAGCCATGAAAAGGACATTTTTCTCTTTACACAATTGAGCCGCTTCACGGATAAAATTATCATCCGGAACAATTACCCCAGCTTCACCTTGAATAGGTTCTACTAAAAAGCCAACAACGTTGGATTGTGATAATGCGTTTTTAAGGGATTCCAGATCATCATAAGGGATCTTTAAAAAGCCGGGAGTGAAGGGGCCAAAATTATTGATTGCGTCTTTATCGTTTGAGAACGATATAATAGTAGTAGTTCTGCCATGAAAGTTATTCTCGCAAACTATAATAATTGCAGATTCTTCAGCTATTCCCTTTTTCTCGTACCCCCATTTCCTGGCAATTTTTATTGCTGTTTCTACTCCTTCGGCTCCTGTATTCATGGGCAACATTTTCTCAAAACCGAAATAAGAACAAATGTATTCTTCAAATTCGCCAAGAACATTATTGTAAAAAGCTCTTGAAGTAAGAGTCAGAACATTAGCCTGGTCAGTTAACGCCTTAGTTATTTTAGGATGGCAATGCCCTTGGTTTACTGCGGAGTATGCTGACAGGAAATCATAGTACTG
>JAKSCW010000087.1 GCA_022360375.1 Balneolales bacterium | reverse complement strand
GTAAGCATTTCCAAGTATCGAGAAATGGTAGAAGAAAAAATTGCGGAACTGACTGAAAGAAGTCCCATTCTCCAAAAACTCAAGGCTGGTGAATTGATCACAGAAGATGAAGCCAATGCTTTAGCCGAAGAATTGCATGAAGAAGAGCCGCATATCACAGAGAATTTACTTAGAAAAGTATATAAGCATCAGAAGGCAAAGTTCATTGAATTCATTAAGCATATACTAGGGATAGAAATTCTCGAGAGTTTTGATGAACAAGTTGGTAAGGCTGTTCAGAAGTTTATTCAGGAACATACACAACTAAGCACTCGACAAATAGAGTTTCTACATTTGATGCGAGACTACATTATTGAACGAGGCAATATTGAAAAAAGAGACCTTATACAGGCTCCTTTCACCATTATTCACCCGAAAGGTGTGAGAGGGATTTTCAGTCCTTCAGAGATCAAAGAAATTGTAACACTAACAGAAAAATTCGCAGCATAGATGAGTTTACTCAGTAGCAATCCTCAAATAGCATCCAAAATAGATGACCTCTGGAACAAATTCTGGAGTGGGGGAATATCCAATCCACTATCGGCAATCGAACAGATTACCTACCTACTATTTATGAAAAAGCTGGATGAAAATGATCTGGAAGCTTTAGCAAATGCTGAGTTCACGAGAGAACCCTATCAATCTAAATTCGAAGGAACATTCTACCTGACCAAAGAAGATGAAGAGAAAAAGCAAAATGGCATTGATAAACAAACACTACGATGGAGTGAATTTAAACGGATGCCATCCGATGAAATGTTAGCGCATATTCAAAGGAATGTATTTCCATTTCTTAAACAACTCAATGGTGGCACATCGCCATTCACAAAACACATGGCCAATGCGGTTTTCATCATACAAAAACCTTCCTTACTAAAAGAAGCCATTTCATCAATCGATGAGATTTTTGAGGAAATAGATAAAGACTCGCAGGAGAAAGGACAGGACTTCCAGGATATACAAGGTGATGTATATGAAATGCTGCTTAGTGAGATTGCTACGGCTGGAAAGAATGGCCAGTTCCGAACGCCACGTCATATTATCAAACTGTTGGTAGAGTTAGTTGATCCGCAGTTGGGGCAAAAAGTAGCAGATCCAGCTTGCGGAACAGGTGGATTCTTATTGGGAGCTTACCAATATATGATCACGCAACTTGATAAAGAGAAAGATAAGCGCACACCTGATGAAGATGGCTTCATTCGAAATAGCAGAAGTGCGTTACTCACCGAAGATGTTAAGCAAATACTTGAAAACAGTCTTTATGGATACGATATAGATTCCACCATGGTGCGACTGGGTTTGATGAACCTCATGATGCATGGTATTGAAAATCCTCATATCGACTATAAGGACACTTTAAGTAAAAGCTATAGCGAGACTAGTGAATACGATGTGGTATTGGCTAATCCTCCGTTTACAGGCAACATAGATAAAGGTGATATCAATGAAGAGCTGCACCTTAAGACTACCAAAACAGAACTGCTTTTCATTGAGCGGATCTTCAATATGCTGAAAATGGGAGGTACAGCAGGAATCGTAGTGCCTCAAGGCGTATTGTTCGGCACAAGTGGTGCATTTGTAGAAGCTCGAAAGCTCATGATTGAGCGATCAGAATTGAAAGCTGTAGTCACTGCACCAAGTGGAGTTTTCAAGCCCTATGCAGGGGTTAGTACTGCATTATTGATCTTTACTAAAGGTGGTGAAACAGAAAATGTTTGGTTTTATGACATGCTATCTGATGGATACACCTTAGACGATAAGCGTGATAAGATAATTGACAGTTACGGTGATTTGCAGGACATCATCACGCAGTTCAAAAACCGTGATCCTAGTCAGGAAAGCAACCGAGAGGGCAAGTTTTTCTTCGTTCCCAAGCAAGAAATTATTGATGAAGATTATGACCTGAGTTACTCTAAATACAGAACTGAGGTCTTTGAGGAAATTGAATACGAGAAGCCAGAGGTGATTCTAGAAAAGTTGATTGGAAAGGATGGTAAAGGTGGGCTGGAAAATGAAATCATCACAAGTCTAAATGAATTGAAGGGATTGTTAAATGGATAGAAAATTTACCATAAGTGATGTAATAGATGCAAGGGGTATATTCTCCGATGGTGATTGGGTAGAAAGTAAAGATCAAGACCCTTTAGGAGATGTACGACTAATTCAGCTAGCTGACATTGGAGATGGAAGATTTATCGATAAATCCAATAGATTCTTAACCGAAGAAAAGGCCAAACAACTTAAATGTACTTTCCTTAACAAAGGTGATATTCTAGTCGCCAGAATGCCGGACCCTATTGGAAGAGCATGTGTTTTTCCTGGCGTTGGTCAGAAAGCGGTTACTGTTGTGGATGTTTGTGTTATCCGTCCAAACAACCCTGAAGTCTATCAACCTTTTTTAAAGTATTTAATAAACAGTGAAGGGTTCAGAAACGATATTAAACGTCATGTCACAGGCACAACAAGAAAGAGAATTTCAAGGGGAAATCTAAATAAGATTAAGTTCCATTTACCTGGTCTTGGCGACCAAAAACGCATCACCAAAGTCCTATCAGATTGTGAAGTCTTGATCCAAAAGCGAAAGGACAGTCTAAACCTTCTTGAAGAACTCTTGAAATCCACCTTTTTGAAAATGTTTGGGGATCCTGTGAGGAATGAGAAAGGGTGGGAAACAAAATCAATTGAGCAGTTGGTTACCGATGATAAATATTCTATTAAGCGAGGACCATTCGGTGGAGCGCTTAAGAAGGAAATCTTTGTTGAGGATGGATATCTGGTTTATGAACAATTTCATGCTCTAAACAATGATTTTACGATGGCCAGATATTTCATTGACGAGAGAAAGTTCAAAGAGCTCAAAGCATTTGAAGTAAATCCTGGTGATATTATCATTAGCTGTTCTGGTGTCAACCTGGGTAGGTTGGCAGTTGTCCCTGAAAATGCTAAAAAAGGGATTATTAATCAGGCACTTTTAAAAGTTACATTGGATCAAAGCAAAATGCTTAATAGTATGTTCCTTGCAATTTTTTCCAACCCAAACTTTAAAAAGAAATTCTTTGGTGTTACACGAGGAAGTGGCGTTCCAAATTTTCCTCCAATGAGTTCATTCAAAAAATTTGAATTCATTAAACCTCCTATAGAACAACAAAAAAAGTATGCTGAATTTCTCAATCAAGTTTCCATGATTAAGGAGAAACTTGCAACAAGTCTCCAAGAACTTGAAAACCTCCATGCTAGCCTTAGCCAAAGAGCTTTTAAAGGGGAGTTGGATTTGAGTAAAATAGAAATTACAGATATGGAAGAAATACCAGAAGATAAACCTGAACTGGAGCCAGTTGATGAACCAAGGAGAGTGGGTAGGTTAGAAGTGCAAGACTACCAGGTTCACATTGATGAGATTATCAAAAGCGATTTTCAGAACATCACGTTTTCATTCAAACAGCTTGAAGAAGCCATCACAGATCGTGGAGTTATGGTCCCTTATGAAAGTATGAAAGAGTTTGTGTTTAAATCCCTTGAAGGTGAACAATCGCTACTAATTCAAGAAATGGATGACCAGGAAAAGCAAATTGTGTTCAAAATCCGATAATGAAGCTTATTCGACTTAAAATAACGGATCAAGAGGGATTCAGATCTTTACAAAGCGGATTTGAAATCTATTTTCTTCGTGATTTCGATTACAAGTTCGCTCACGACTTTAATCCAAATATACTCGCTGGTCGTAATGGTAGTGGCAAGTCAAATATTCTCGAAGCGTTGGCAAGCATTTTCTATCACCTGGACGTCATGTATAGTGATTACCTGCCAGATGGATTTCTTAAAGATGATGAAAATGAGCAGGGTTTTGACAACACAATTGGTGTAGTAGACGCCTTCGAATTAGAATATTTTGTT
Organism: Balneolales bacterium; assembly: GCA_022360375.1. Classification (GTDB taxonomy): domain Bacteria; phylum Bacteroidota; class Rhodothermia; order Balneolales; family Balneolaceae; genus HXMU1420-13. Next base: position 95 of record JAKSCW010000087.1, on the reverse strand, counting down.
CCAACCCCAATAAGCCTAATTGATAGAAAGGACACGGATGTTTTTAAGGACACAAAAGCCCATATATTAATTGAGAAATCAAAAGGTGAAAAACC
>JAKSCW010000089.1 GCA_022360375.1 Balneolales bacterium | reverse complement strand
AGGTGAATACAGAGAGGTTTCGAATCTTCTAAAACCATCATTAAATCTAAATCATCGGCAAATTGCGGTGCTAAGTAATGCATTAAAGCACCCAAATCAGAATTATACTATCCAATCTCATCAAAAGAGTCACAATGTTACATACCAAACGGCCAGAACGGATCTTCTGAACTTGCAGGAAAAAGGTCTTTTGAGAAAATCCAAGCATGGTAAGGCATTTGTATTTAGACCTATAAATAATATCAGTCAAAAAATTCGTGACCTATAACTACACCCTTTCCGATTTTGATTATCATCTTCCCGCAGAACTCATAGCACAGTCGCCGGCGCACCCGCGTGATCATGCTCGTTTGTTGGTATATAACCGTAAAACGCGGCAAATCATCGATGATGTTTTCTATAATCTTGGGAACCATCTTCCACAGGAAACGGCACTGGTTGTGAATAACAGCAAAGTGGAGAAGTGCCGCCTCATGTTCAATAATGGGAAAATGGAGTTGTTTGTGATTTCTGCCCGTAATAACAATACGGTGGAAGCATTGGTCAGGCCGGGAAAGAAATTCAGGGTTGGAAAGCAAGTGGAACTGGAACATGGCATTTCAGCAAAGGTTACTCATGTAGCTGAAGATGGAATGCGCACATTGATTCTTTCTCATGATTTGGATGCCCCGGAATTGGAAACGTTTAAATTCACTCCGCTACCTCCATACATCAAACAGGATGAGTCTTTAGCAGACGAATACCAAACGGTGTATGCCAAAGATTTAGGCAGTAAGGCGGCGCCTACGGCAGGACTTCATTTCACTGACGAATTGCTGAATAAACTTGCCACACAAGGTATTCAAAAAGAAGAAGTAACCCTGCATGTGGGCTTAGGAACATTTGCTCCCGTAAAAACCGAAGATATTCATGCGCATAGTATGCACAGCGAATGGTTTCACCTGGATGAAAAAACGGCTTCCAACTTAAATACAGCAAAACATATTACGGCAGTTGGAACCACCAGTGTTCGGGTACTGGAATCTGTAAGTGAAGAACAAGGGGTGATAAAACCGGGAATCGGCGAAACGGATATCTACATCACTCCCGGATACAGGTACAAAAATGTGGACGCGCTTATAACCAACTTTCACCTGCCAAAAAGCACGTTATTGATGTTGGTATCTGCATTTATGGGTTTTGATGAAATGAAAAAAGTCTATGGGCATGCTATAGAAAAAAACTATCGATTCTATTCATTTGGGGATGCAATGCTGATTTTGTGATGTTAAATCACAGTAAAATTCTAGTTCCTAGCTAGTTACCCCCATGGCTTTTTGCATAATCAAAAGCGCTTTCAGTTAAAGTCTATAAATTTCAAATGATTTTGACGGGAAGCATTACCAAAACACCTCAAAATTTTAGTATCTTTTGCGCCTTGATAAGTTTAGAGGAAATCGGTATCGCAGTTTAAATCTTTTGCGATAACGCCCGATAAACCAGCAAATTTATAAACATATACATGTCAGAAGTCATAAAAATTAAACGTGGCGTTGATATTGGGCTAGTTGGAGAAGTTGAAAACGAATTCGCACCCGCCCTTCCTGTTGAAACGGTAGCTATAAAACCAGGGGATTTCCATGGAGTTCGCTTCAAACTTTCTGTAAAAGAAGGGGATGAAGTAAAAGCCGGTTCGCCACTTCTGTTCCATAAAGATGATGAAGCCATAAAATTTACTTCGCCGGTAAGTGGTGAAGTCGCTCAGGTTGTTCGTGGCGAGAAGCGACGAATTCTTGAAGTAAGAGTATTGGCTGATAAAGAATATACCTATGAGGATTTTGGTGCGGCTGATCCTATTGAGCTAGAACGGGAGGCAATTATTGAAAAAATGACGGCTTCCGGTTGTTGGACATTCCTGAAGCAGCGGCCATATAATATCGTGGCCGAAACGGCTAAAACGCCTAAAGCCATTTTTATCTCCGGGTTTGATTCCGCTCCTTTGGCGCCTGATATGGCGACATTACTTGAAGGCAATGAAAAAGAGTTCCAAACAGGGATTGACGCACTGGCAAAATTGACTTCCGGCAAGGTTCATCTTGGGTTAAATGCCGATGCCCCCGCGGGCCGGGTTCTTTCCAGTGTTAAAGGAGTGGAAGTTAATAAATATTCCGGGCCGCACCCCGCAGGTGTGGTAGGTGTCCAGATTGCTCAAATTGATCCAATTAACAAAGGAGAAACCGTTTGGACAATTAATCCTGAGCATGTGGTAATTATCGGTCGTTTATTCCTGGAAGGAAAATTCGATGCCCGAATTAATATCGCACTTACTGGTTCGGAAATTAAAGACAGAAAGTATCACTCAACCATTCTTGGCGCCGCTATTAAGCCTTTTCTGAAAGGCAATGTTTCTGAAGGTAAAAATCGAATTATCTCCGGAAATGTTCTTACCGGTACTAAAATAACCGATGAAGGATACCTAAGCATTTATGAGCGGCAGGTTACGGTTCTTCGTGAAGGAATAGATCCGGAGTTGTTCGGATGGTTGATCCCTAAACCGGATAAGTTCAGTATTTCAAGGGCGCTTCCTTCCTTCTTTATGCGCCAGGCAGAGAAATTTACCGGTCAAAAAGTAGCGTATGACCTCGATACCAATTCGCATGGTGAGAAGCGCGCGTTTGTGGTTTCCGGCGAGTACGAACAGGTATTTCCCTTCGATATTTTTCCGGTGCAACTCCTTAAAGCAATTATGACCAACGATATAGAGTTGATGGAAAATTTAGGTATTTATGAAGTGGTTGAAGAAGATTTTGCGTTATGTGAAGTAGTTTGTACTTCAAAAATTCCTGTACAGGAGACCGTTCGAAAAGGTCTTGATTTGATGAAAGAAGAAATGGGCTAACAACTATAACAGATGAAAGCGATACAAAATTTTCTAGAGGAAAACATTAAGCCAAACTTTGAAAAGGGCGGCAAGTTAGAAAGATACTGGCCGGTGTATGATGGTTTCGAAACATTTTTGTTTGTGCCAGGCCATACCGCTGAAAGCGGGGCCCACATCCGGGATGGTATCGACTTAAAGCGGACGATGAATACCGTAATCATGGCCTTGGTTCCATGTTTATTATTCGGTATGTGGAATGTGGGTCTGCATCATTACAATGCCTTAGGGATTGATGCAACATTCACGCAGCAATTCATCTTTGGGGCGATTAAGGTAATTCCAATGGTGATTGTTTCTTATGGCGTAGGACTCGGTTTAGAATTCCTGTTCTGTGTGATAAAAGGCCATCAGATTGAGGAAGGGTACCTGGTTAGCGGGATGCTGATTCCATTAATTATGCCGGTAGACATTCCGCTTTGGATGGTTGCTCTTTCCGTGGCATTTGCGGTTGTAATTGGAAAAGAAGTATTTGGTGGAACCGGGATGAACATCTTCAACCCGGCATTACTTGCGCGTGCATTCGCATTTTTTGCCTATCCAAGCTATATGAGTGGCGATAAAGTGTGGATCAATACTTCTGTGCGGGAGGGCCAGGCCGTAGTTGATGGTTTTTCGGGTGCTACCGCCCTGGGAGACCTCGCAACCACTGGTGCAACACAATATTCTGCGTTTGACGCGTTTATTGGAACAATTCCTGGTTCTATCGGTGAGACCTCAGTGCTTTTAATTATATTAGGTGCAGGTCTACTGATCTTCACAGGAATTGGAAGCTGGAGAATCATGCTTAGCGCTGTAATTGGAGGAGCAGTAATGGGGCTCATCTTTAATGCAGTGGCTCCTTTTGCACTTTCTCCTGAGCAGCAGGCATTTATGGCGGTTCCGTTCTGGCATCAACTAATTCTGGGCGGTTTCGCGTTTGGAGTGGTTTATATGGCCACAGATCCCGTTTCAGGTTCTCAAACCGAAACTGGAAAATACATTTACGGTTTCTTTATTGGATTCCTGAGTATTATGATACGGGTGTTTAACCCGGCGTATCCGGAAGGAGTAATGTTGGCCATTCTGTTCATGAATACGATGGCTCCATTGATTGACCATTACGTGATTCAGGCGAACATCAAAAAACGCCAACAACGATTAGCTCTTAAAACGGCAGGTGCATAACATGGCTATTAATGTAAATGGTAACGGATATACGTATTTCTTTGCGGTAGCTATGGTGTTTGTAGTGGCCGCATCACTTTCTTTTGTAGCTACCACGCTAAAGCCCATGCAAGACACCAACATCGAGCAGGAAAAAATGCAGAACATTCTGAGTTCTATTAAAATTGATGTTTCCAGGGAAGAAGCTGCTCAGGTATTTAATGATTATGTGGTAGAATCGATGGTGCTTAGTGGCAACGAAAGAGTTGACGGTTTAGATGCCTTCTCCATCGATATGCTGAAAGAAGTACGCCGGCCTAATATGGAGCGGAATGCACCTCTTTACATCGCGCAGAAGGAAGGAAAAACCTATTACATCATTCCACTACAGGGAACAGGGCTTTGGGGCCCGATCTGGGGATACATTTCATTGGAAGAGGATATGAATACTGTATATGGTGCGGTATTCGACCATAGAGCCGAAACTCCTGGTTTAGGTGCTGAAATCCGGACGCCAATTTTCATGGATCAATTTCCCGGAAAGAAAATCCTGGATACCGATGGTGACTTAGTGAGTATCGATGTTCGCAAAGGAGGTTCAACTACAGATTACGAAGTAGATGGAATCAGTGGTGGTACCATTACTTCGGATGGTGTTGAACTGATGCTAGCCGACTGTTTAGAGTCGTATATGACGTTTCTAAAGGAATATGCAGGTGTAACCGCCAGCGCACAATTAATGAATTAATCGCCAGCCTTTAATTAAATACATTATGGCAGACGTAGACGTATTAGAAAAAGAAGTTGTAGAAAAACCGGTACCCAAACCGAAAGAGCCGCTTTTCAGCAAAAAGAATAGAAAATTACTTAGTGATCCTTTTGACGACAATAACCCGATTACCGTTCAGGTATTAGGAATTTGTTCGGCTCTTGCGATTACAGTTAAACTACAACCGGCCATTGTAATGGCACTTTCCGTAGTGTTTGTAATGGCGTCTGGAAACGTGATCATTTCGTTGCTTAGGAACTTTGTTCCGAACCGAATTCGAATCATCGTACAGCTGGTTGTGGTTGCATCGCTGGTAGTGCTGGTAGATCAGGTTCTGAAAGCTTTTGTTTATGATGTGAGTAAAGAGCTGGCGGTATTCGTCGGGCTCATTATTACCAACTGTATTATCATGGGCCGTCTTGAAGCATTCGCATTAGGAAACAAACCCTGGAGATCATTTTTAGATGGAATCGGAAATGCCTGGGGATATGGAATTATCCTGATCATAGTTGCCTTTTTCCGGGAACTTTTTGGTTCCGGGCAGTTAATGGGCTACCAAATTGTTCCGGAAAGCTGGTACCTGGCAAATGGTGGTTTTTACAGCGACAACGGCTTCATGTTACTTCCCCCAATGGCATTGATCACTGTTGGAGTTCTTATTTGGATACAGCGTGCCCGTAACACCAAATTGATTGAGGACTAACCATGCAAGAACTAGTAAATATTTTCGCTAAAGCGATTTTTATTGACAACATGGTGTTCGCATACTTTTTGGGTATGTGTTCGTATTTGGCAGTATCTAAGAAAGTATCAACATCCTTTGGTTTAGGAATAGCAGTGGTGTTTGTATTAACTGTAACGGTTCCTACTAACTACTTACTTCAGAACTTTGTACTTCAGGAAGGTGCACTGGCATGGATTGGACCAAACTTCGCTGACGTGGATCTAAGCTTCTTATCGTTCATCCTGTTTATCGCAGTTATTGCCTCGATGGTACAGTTAGTGGAAATGTTGGTTGAAAAATTCTCACCAGCCCTGTACGGCGCCTTAGGGATTTTCCTTCCGCTAATTGCTGTAAACTGTGCAATTCTGGGTGGATCGTTATTCATGCAGGAAAGGAATTATGCAAACATTACCGAAGCTACAGTGTTCGGTTTTGGTAGTGGAATAGGTTTTTTTATTGCTATTGTTGCTATTGCAGCAATTCGCGAAAAAATTCAGTACTCAAATGTTCCCGCTCCATTGAAAGGCCTTGGTATCACGTTTATCGTAACCGGGTTAATGGGCATCGGCTTTATGTCGTTCATGGGAATCAAATTATAATCATCAAGCAGAGTTTGAAATGGTATTAGGAACAACAACTTTAATCGTACTAGCCAGTGTCGCTGTTTTCTTTACGGTAATGGTGCCCTTTTTCACCCGGTTGTAGAACCGGTCCAAGAGCTTGTCCATGATCAGGCCACTGCCGAAAAAGGCAATGGTACCGCCAAACTGACCGGTCGCCACATCCAGCATTTCGTCCTTGT
>JAKSCW010000090.1 GCA_022360375.1 Balneolales bacterium | reverse complement strand
TGATGTTCTTCGAAAACACAAACCCTGGTTCCGAAGCTCCGCTTACATTCAGAACCGATAAATTCCAGGATATTGATATTGGTGAATGGTTTCGTTTTGTAGATATGGATCAGGACGGGGATGTTGATTTACTCACAGAAAAACCATTCAGCTACCTCAGTTTTTATCGCAATGAGGGTTCTCCCGGGCACCCGATTTTTGTATTAGCCGCAGATTCACTAAAAGATGCCGAAGGAACTCCGATTTTCTCTGACCGGCAAAATATTCCCAATGTTACGGATATTGACCAGGATGGACTTTTAGACCTTTTTATTGGAAGCCTTGACGGAACGGTAACCCGGTATGAATCTATTGGTGATGATGAAAACGGTTTGCCCAGGTTCCAGCTTATCACTGCCAGGTTTCAAAACATAGAGATTGTTAATGAATTTGGTACCATGCACGGGGCAAATACCATGACTTTTATGGATATCGACTCCGACGGTGACGAAGACATTTTTTGGGGCGATTTCTTTGAACCAGGAGTGCTCCTTCTGCAAAATACAGGGAGCAGTACCAGTCCAAATTTCCAGCGCCAGCCTCAAAAATTCCCCCCAAATGACCCTGTTGAAACAAGTGGATATAACGCTCCCGCTCTTATCGATTGGGGAAATGACGGTGACGCCGATCTTTTCCTGGGAGTTCTTGGTGGAGCCTTTAATGCGAACCTGACCATTGCGGAAAACTTTTATTTTTACGAGCAGGAAGATTCAGAATTCACCCTTGTTACCCGTCAATTTTTGCAAACCATTGACATTGGCGACGAAAGTATTCCCGCTGCTGGCGATATAGACGGAGATGGAGATATAGATTTTTTGTTGGCAAACAAAATTGACCCGAATGACTTAAAAACCTCCAAGGTTTATACATTTGAAAATTGGGGTAGTTCTGAGAACCCGGAATTTCATCTTACAGGCACCATGAACTTACCCAGAGCTTATCATTACGCTCCTGAACTGGCAGATTTAAACGGCGACGGAATAGCAGATCTTTTACTCGGAAACTGGAAGGGAGGAGTGGATTATTATCCAAATGCGGGTTGTGATTTTGGGCCACAGATTGAAGAACTGGTTAAACTCCCGCGCGGAGGTAACGCCGTTCCCCGCGCGGTAGATATAGACGCCGATGGAGACCTGGATTTAGTCCTTGGGTCTTCTGGTGGAAAATTACACCTTTATGAAAATACAGGATCTGTAACAGAACCCGCTTTTACCTACCGCGAGGATACTTTTCAGGGAATTGAGACAAGGCACCGAAGCGTGCCCGCCTTCAACGATATGGATGGAGACGGCGACCTGGATTTAATGATAGGCAGTAAAATCGAAGGGATTTTCTATTTCAGAAATGATGGTGATGCGAAGAACCCGAATTTTGTACCGGCAGAAATGCCCTTCCCGGTTGCCACTGCACCTTTAAGCGCTCCTCTTTTTGCAGATATAGACGGAGATTCTGTAAATGAACTTATCATCGGCACCAGAAGTGGTGGGATACTCTATTATCAACTTAAATAGTCGCTTGGCTGTCATGCTGAACTTAGCCTCGTCACGTAGCTCCGCTGCGTGATACATTCCGGAAGCTCTGCTTCCATTGAGGCAGAGCCTCAAATCTACATTCCGAACG
>JAKSCW010000091.1 GCA_022360375.1 Balneolales bacterium | reverse complement strand
GATCCGATCGGTCGTTAATAAAAAAAATCCTGACCCACTTTCATGAATCAGGATTTAATAAGCTCCCCGGGTTGGATTCTCCTAAAGGGATGCCTCTGGCAGAACCGCCGACCGATCCGATCGGTCGTTAATAAAAAAAATCCTGACCCACTTTCATGAATCAGGATTTAAAAAGCTCCCCGGGTTGGATTCGAACCAACGACCGATCGGTTAACAGCCGATTGCTCTGCCACTGAGCTACCGAGGAAGATATTTTTGTGGCTTCTCAATAAACGTCGTTGGCGAACCAACGTCCTGACTCCTGTCGGGATAACTGCCTCTTTGCTCTGCCACTGAGCTACCGAGAACAGTAGTCTTCGTTTGAAGACGAGCTTCAAATATAAAAAGATTGCCAACCGAAGATCAATATTTACTTCGATTTTTTTTCGTAATCCACCGACATCAGAACTAATCCCCTGGCCGGTGCTGTAACTGTATTTGATTGCAAATTTGCATGATCGAGAATTGTTCTGAATTGTCCTTTATCTGTTTTCCCTTTTGCTACTTCTATCATAGTCCCCACTAACCTGCGCACCATATTTCTGAGAAAACGATTGGCTGAAATACTAAAAACCAAAGCCCCTGCCTCCTCTCTCCATGTCGATTCAAAAACTGAGCAAAGCGTGGTATAGTTCTCTTCATTAAATTTCGAAAACCCGTTAAAATCATGTTCTCCCACCAGTAACCGGGCACATTCATCCAACACATTTCTATTAAGGTTTCGCCCCGCGTACCAACCATGATTGCGCAGTAACGGAGAAGGAGCTGTTAGTACCCGGTATTCATAATTTCTTGAAACAGCATCAAACCTTGAATGGAATTCCACATGAACCGGTTCGCATACGGCAAGATGTATTTCATCTCCCACCAATCCATTCACTCCAAAAATCAGCTTCTGAAGGTTTTCAATTTCGGGTAAATCCACATGAGCAACCTGCCCTTTGGCATGTACACCTGCATCGGTTCTCCCCTGCCCGATGATATCAATAGGCTGTTGAAGAATTTGTGAGAACGCCTTTTCAATTTCTTCTTCCACTGTTCGTCCATTTGGCTGAATTTGCCAACCTGAGAAGTTTGAACCATCGTATTCGATAGTGAGTTTGTACCGTTTCATAACGCAAAAGTACAAAACTTCCGGGCATATAAATTTTCATGTTTTGCTTTCTTTCATGATGAACGGATGCTAGCTTTCCGGGAAATAACCTCATCTTTGAATTATGCGAATTGAACTTGATGTGAAGCTGGGCTTTAAAAATGTTATGATCCGCCCGAAACGCTCTACCCTGAAATCCAGGTCTGAAGTGTCATTAACACGGACTTTTAAATTCATGCACGCCGAAAAGAATTGGACAGGAGTTCCTGTTATGGCTGCCAATATGGATACAGTGGGAACATTCGAAATGGCCCGGGCATTAGCCGAATTCAATCTTTTTACAGCAATCCATAAACATTACTCGCTGGAAGAGTGGAAGAAATTTATGAATTCGGGTGGCCGCGCAATTACTGAATATGTAGCTGTAAGTACAGGAACCAGTTCCTCAGATTCAGAAAAACTGGATGCACTAATGATCCAACACCCTGATATCCGCTTTGTTTGTATTGATGTTGCCAATGGGTATTCTGAGCATTTTGTAGACTTTGTAAAACAAACCCGGGATAAATACCCAACTCAGGTCGTCATTGCCGGAAATGTGGTAACCGGGGAGATGGTGGAAGAACTCTTACTTGCAGGAGCAGATATAATCAAAGTGGGGATTGGGCCCGGTTCGGTTTGCACAACCCGGCTTAAAACGGGTGTTGGATATCCTCAGCTCTCAGCAATTATTGAGTGTGCCGATGCGGCGCATGGCCTGGGTGGACAAATCATTTCCGATGGTGGGTGTAAATCTCCTGGCGATGTTGCCAAAGCTTTTGGCGGCGGCGCTGACTTTGTGATGCTTGGCGGTATGTTTGCCGGCCATGATGAGAGCGGTGGGGAATTGATCGAGGAAAATGGTGAAAAGTTCAAGCTTTTTTATGGAATGAGTTCAGAAACTGCCATGAAAAAATATGCAGGTGGTGTAGCAGATTATCGCGCATCAGAAGGAAAAACCGTGAAAACTCCCTACAAAGGGTCTGTTAAAGAAACGGTTCAGGATATCCTTGGAGGGGTTCGTTCTACCTGTACCTATGTGGGAGCCCAGCACCTGAAGGAACTTACAAAACGCACTACATTCATACAGGTCCAGGAACAGCTTAACCAAATGTTTGAAGGCAACTAATCCAGTGCAAAGGAAACGGTAGCTGTTAAGCCCGGTTCGCCGAATTCATTTAAATAAGAAACCCTGGCTTCGGGGAGGTTTATATTCATTTTCCTTGCCTGGGTGAAAGCACTAATTCCACTTATGATTCGATTGGCGACCATCATAGTAAGCAGTGCCGGAAGCTGGTTATTGTTTCGGTCTATCCGTTCCCTCATATCCTGGTAACGGAATCGGGCTTCGTCATTGCTCCAGTTCCATTGGTTAGCAGGAACGTCAGCAAGTAACGCATCCCAACTACGGGCCCGAAGCTGATAATCGTTATATTCCTCCAGGTTATCAAAATTAGCAATAGCCAGAAAAATGTCCCTGTCGCGATTATTCAAATTCATTCCTGATTCACTTCTTGCATAGGTAATCAAATTATCTTCCAGGTAATTGGTTCGCGCCTGAATTCCAACATAAGAGAGAATCATAACCGCCTCTGCACCCATATGATACTGACCACGAGTCCAGTTGGTTTTATCTATATAATGATGTCCCCAACCTGGCATTACAAAAGAACGGAGCAAAGCTCCTCTTGGAGAAGGAGGTTCTATAATGGATTCAATTTCCTGGGCTGTAGACAGAACAGGAACTAAAATGAGTAGTAAAAGCCACAAACACTTTTTCATATACGTGAGTAAAATTGAATGATTGTAGCTATTTGAATAGAAAGCAGATTGATTATTTCTTTTTTCGTTCGCGATCCCAATGTCGGAATATGGAGATAGTAAATCCACCCATCAACAAAAAAGTACCAGCCCAAACTACCGAAATGAATGGCTTTTTCTCCGCAACAATTAGAATCCACTCTTCTTCATACGTTTCATCGAGCCCGGTTATTGTTAACTCAATAGTATCGTTTTGTGGGTTAACTTTCGAAAATTGGAAACTCAAATCATACATCGGAAGATTAACCGGTGGCGACATCACATAGCTTTGGCCCTCTTCCATGAATACAGCGAACAAAGGTTCTATCAAAAATTGCTGGCCACTAGCAAAATGATTGACTTCAATTTGTGCCCTGATTCCGATGGTAGTATTCTCAGGAAGCTGGGTCGTATCCGCCTGTATGTAATTGATAAAACTAAATGAGAACCCTCCAACTTCAACAGTTTCTCCACGGGTGAATTCAATAGATTGCGAACTTTCCTGTTCTTCATTGGTACCAGCATCTGCAACATTTTGCATCATTTCATTCTGCTCATCCAGCATTTCGTTACGCTTTTCAATATAGGCGCTACCTGCTACATACAAGTAAATATCACTGAAAATACCAGTGCGAACATCGGGATCAACAGACCAGTTTATAGTAGATGCAGTAGACGTTGTGAGCATCGGATATACTTCCGGGTATAAATAGAAAGTCCGTCCCCCGTCCAAAGGCTCAAACCTTACTTCGTAAGTTTGCTGTCCCGGTCTATTCTGGTTATCCAGCTGATAGCCCAGGTAGGTAACTATATACTTATCGTTGATGATTTTGGGCTCATTTAGTACCAGGTTCAACATATCTACCGTTTGGGTTACCCTGAAACCTTGTTCATCCACAACTTGTCCTTGCCTTACTGCTTCATTGTAGTTTTGCATGGTTTCATCTAACAACGGTCGATTGTATACCGAAGAAGCAAGAATTCCAACCAGAAGCACCCCAAAACCAACATGGGTGAGTGTTCCTCCAATTACTTTTGGTTGCTGAAGGGCAAGCCTGAACATTACCCAGGAATTCCCAATAATCGCGAAGAATCCAGCAAATAAATACAGCATATAGTACGGATTTCGGACCCCTCCGAAGATGACTGAAGCAATAGTTGCAACTGAAGTGAAAAGCAAAGGATAGACAAGCGCTGTTGCCAGTGTTTCTGCATCGTATTTCTTCCAGAATAGAAACTGCCCAACCACTGTGAGAAGCGCCATTATAATAGCCAATGGCATACTCCAGTCGTTATAAAAACTAATTTCCGGCGGTGTGGGATTATCGTTAAACAGCAAACCAATGATAGGAGAACTGGTCCCCAGAATAATGATGATTCCCAATACCAGGAGCATGATTGCACCGGTTACGGTCATGAACTCCGGACTCAGAATTTTTGATTCTTTCTGAGGGGAAGGAAGTTCTTTATAGCGCCAGAAAAACATTCCCAAACCAACCCCGGTTACCACCAACATAAATACCAAAAGCTGGTTATAAAGCCCAAGATCAACGAAACTATGTACAGAAGAATCCGCCAGGATTCCTGACCGGGTCAAAAAAGTTTCATATACAATAAGTACATAAGCAAGGATTGCAAACAGTAATGAAGATTTCTGAGCCACCGAACTTCTTCGCTGAATAATCATCGTATGAATTCCGGCCGTTCCTACCAGCCAGGGAACTAAAGATGCATTTTCAACCGGATCCCATGCCCAGTACCCTCCAAACGAAAGAGTAACATACGCCCAGTAGCCCCCAAGAAATATGGCTGTTAAAAGAGCCAGGTTTGAGCCTAATGTCCACGGGAGCGCCGGCCCTACCCATTCGTTATACTTGCGTTTCCAAAGCGCGGCCATTGCAAAACAATATGGGATTGTCATCATTGCAAAGCCTACGAACAGGATAGGTGGGTGAATCATCATCCATGGGCTTTTCAATAGATCGTTCAACCCTGTTCCATCAGCGGGAACAAAATCAGGGTTAGCCTGGAGAAACGGTGCATCCGGCATTTCCTCAGCTATGGTTCTGAATGGAGAAGCTCCGAAATAAGAATCCCCAAATCTCCATCCCAGAATCATAGAGATCAGAAATACCTGGGTAAGGGTCAGGAAGAACATCACCGGGGCTTTATAAGGATCCCGAGTCCACCTGATCAAACCAAGACCGGAAACCCAGGATAATAAAATCCAAAGCATGAAACTCCCCTCCTGTCCGCCATAGAAGGCTGAGAAAAGATACTTTGGAGCCAGGTCTAAACTGGTGTAGTTAAACACATAATAGAATTCAAACCGATGATCAAGAATCAAATCGATAAGAACTGCAGATGCAGCAACCATTAACAGGCCTTTTACGATAAAAAGCCTGTTTCCTACTTTCAGAAATTTCTGGTTATCGTTATTCGCAGCACGGAAGTAATACACCATTGCTGCAAGGGAAAACAGAAAAGAAAAAGTGATCAGAAATTTACCAACAACTCCAATCACAGGACCAAATTCAGCCATAATTAGCCCTCAGAGGCATTAATCCATTCCGATTCACCGGCATAGTCTGCCGGGTCTGCATCGTTGTATTTCGAGGGGCATTTCATGAGCATATCGTTCGCATAAAATACGCCGTCTCTCATTTCACCAATAACAACCAGGCGATCTGCTTCTTCAAAATTATTGGGCTTGGGGCGTGGGTAAATCACTTTTCTCACTTCACCAGACTCATCTGCCATATAAAACGAGAAGGACATGGTTTCACGGCTGAACCCGTATTCTTTCGTGTTATCCCACGTTCCGGGTACATGAGCACCAGACATGGTTGCCGCTGTTTCAAAGTCAGTATAGGTGCTTATGCTGTTCCCGAGATTAATCATTAACAGCGAAGTAAAGCCTACAATGGCAATAATGCCTAAAATTAGCTTTGGTTTCATTTCTATTCAGAATTTAACTTGTCTTCCAGGGAGGACACTTTCTTATCAACTCGAAACATGAAGAATAGCAACACACACCAAATGATAAGGGTTACTCCGAGTACTACATAAATGAGGTCGTTAGAATACATAAACGTAAGTAATGGGTTGGTTTCATTGAATTGTTCAGCTCCGGTCCACTTATCTGAATAAACCTGAGTTAAGGTATCAACAACTCCAACTGAATCTTCTTGCATCGAATTCCTTTATTACCGTGATATTACGAATTTTCTGTACGGTATTGAACTGTTTTGTACCGGTGAACGATGTCGTATATCCAGAAAGAAAGTGCAATAAATCCAATCATGGCTGGATATAGAATGTAACGTAATTCAACGGCAGTAATTTCGCTAAAAGCCGGGTTCCCGTCTGCGCCGGGGTGTAAACTTGTTAATTGACGTGGCACCACATACAACAAAAAAGGAATTGTGGTTACCGCAAAGATATTATATACGGCTGCAATTTTAGCTCTTTTTTCTTCATCATCGAAGGCGGAGCGTAACACAAAATAGGCCACGTAAATCATCAGAGCTAATGCCGCCAAATTCATTTTAGGTTCGGCAAACGTCCACCAGGTTCCCCACGTGAATCGTGCCCAAAGCGAACCGGTAAGCAAACCGCAAATACCAAACACAATTCCAACATTTGCTGCAGATTCTGCTTTTATATCAAATCTCATCTCCGGAGAATTCAGGTACCGGATGCTGTATATACAGCTTGTTAAGAACATGGCATACATTGCCATCCACATAGGTACGTGAAAAAAAATGTTCCTGGCAGTTTGCTCCAGAATAGGAATCTGTGGAATCTGAATAATAAAACCGCCAATAATCACAATCGTCATCCAAACAGTGACGATGTATTTCCAGATTTTCAATAGATGATGGTCAATTCAAAAGTTCGATGAATATACGGAACCCCCAATATCCCCGCTTAAAAATCGGATTTTGCATGATAAATATTGCAAATCCTTACAATTGATTTTATTAATGTGTGCCGTTATCAAATCAACAACCAGAATTATGAAATACACTTTTATCTCGAGGGCTTTTTCTTTCCTATTGTTCTGCTTCACTTTACACGCAGTTCAGGTACATGCCCAAACAGCTAATTTTGAACTCGCTGAGCGATTCACAACACAAAAGATGGACAAACTAATGGGTACAGTGGATGTTTTTCCACGTTGGATCGAAGATTCCGATGATTTTTGGTACGAATATGAAAATGCGGATGGTACATTTTGGTATTACGTGGATATTGAATCCCGTTCCCAACGTGTTTTGTTTGATAATGAAGATTTAGCAGGAAAACTTAGCGAAGAATTTAAACGCCCCTTTAATGCTAAAGATTTG
>JAKSCW010000092.1 GCA_022360375.1 Balneolales bacterium | reverse complement strand
TATAAGTCACTTGGCCGACTAGGCGAAATTCACGGCCTTACATTGGAAATCGGATTCTAAACAATGCTATTCAGGTTATCACATACCAGTTTCAAACTAATAGCCATCCTTTTGGTGATCTGTATAGGTTGTGATAGGAAAAGCAGTACCAATCCGGAAACCGGTAATCAATCAATACAAATCACCTATTGGTCCTCTCCAAATCCACAGGAGTATGCGTTAGCCCAGGAGCTTGTACAAGAATGGAATGCCAAAAATCCTGATGTACAGGTAAAAGTACAGGCATTGCCTGCGGGCCAATCCAGCGAGGAGGTGCTGCTTTCCGCAATGGTGGCTGGTACCACACCTGATGTTTGCTCCAATATATGGCCAGGCATTACAAACGATTTTATCAGGGCCAATGCATTGGTAGCCCTGGATGTATTCGATGATTATGAAGAAGTAATGACTGCCCGCGTACCCAAAGATATCCTTGAAAGTGTAAAAAGTGCTGATGGTCACACCTACCAGGTTCCATGGAAAACCAACCCGGTAATGGTTCAATATAATGTAGATATGTTCAAAGAAGCTGGTATTGAGGAATTTCCAAGGACCTATTCCGAATTTCTTGAAGCGGCAGAAAGAATCAGGAAAGATGTTGATAATGATGGCCTGCTGGACCAATGGATAGGTTACCGGGATATCCGCCCAATTTGGTGGCAACGGTATTATGACTTTTATACCAGTTATATCGCTGCCTCCTCAGGTAAAACGTTGTTTGAGCAGGATCAACTTGCTATCGATGAACAAGCCGCTAGTAGTGTGTTCAACTTTTACCAGGAACTATATGAAAATGGATATTATCCAAAAACTACATTCCAGGGTAATGCCTTTATTTTCAGCCAGATTGCTACAGAGTTTACCGGACCCTGGAACATTTCATTTTTAGAAAGAAATGCTCCTGAATCCCTCAATTACGACTTTGCCCCTATCCCGGTACCAGATAACCATACCGGCGATGTGTACACCTATGGCGATCATAAGAACATTGCCATTTTTTCCACCACTAAATATCCCCGGGAAAGCTGGGAGTTTGTCAAATTTCTGATAAGCCGTGAAGCCGATTACAAGTTACTCACTGAAGCAAGCCAGATTCCGATCAGACAAGGGCTGCTTACCGAACCTCCGTTCAGTAGTTTTTTGCATGAAAATCCAAAGCTGGCGCGATTTGCTGAACAGGCAGCCTATACCCGGGGCGTAGATGCGGTACGCGATTTTAAAGAAATCCTGGATGTGGTTTCAAGGTACTATGAACGAGCGTCGGTATATGGAAAGCTGACTCCTGAAGAAGCCACTGCGGATATGATAGATGCCATTGAGGTATTAAGGGAGTGGAATCAATGAAAGAAGGATTCAAAACGACGATTAAAAAACCGGGATTCCTGCTCAGTCTTCCCTATGTTTTTCATTTAATGATCTTTTTTGTGTACCCGGTAGTTTTTTCTGTGATTATCATTTTTCACCGCTGGGATGTAGTCACCCCCATGGAGTTTGTTGGTTTAAGGAATTTTGAACGCATTTTTGCCGACGAAGTATTTCTCCAGTCTCTCATAAATACGGGGGTTTTTCTACTGCTTCATATTCCCCTTCAGATTGTAATTGCCTTATTTTTTGCTGTACAGCTTAACGAACGCATCCCCTTTCGGGGTTTCTTCAGAACGCTCTACTTCCTTCCGGTAGTAGTTTCGGGAGTAGTAGTTACTATTCTTTTTCAACAGCTTTTCTCTTATGATACCGGCATTTTAAACCTGTTTTTGAATAAACTTGGAATACCCAGAATACCATGGCTGGTTTCAGAGTATTGGGCAATGCCATCCATTGCACTTATGGCAACCTGGAAGAATGTTGGGCTATATGTAATTTTATTTCTGGCTGGGCTTCAAAGTATCCCTAAAGAACTTTATGAAGCAGCAGAGCTTGACGGAGCCGGCTCTGTACAGCGTTTTTTTCGTATTACGCTCCCCATGCTGAACCCAACGGTTGTTACCGTGGTGGTGCTTTCCGTAATTGGGGGCTTTTCATTGTTTATTGAACCTTATGTGATGACCGGAGGAGGCCCCATGGATTCAACGCTCTCTGCAATGCTATATATCTACAATCAGGCATTCAATTTTGGGCATATGGGATACGCTGCTACCATGGGATTATTCTTTGCTGCCATCATTTTCACGGTTGTAAGCGTACAACGGAAATTTGTAGAAACGGAGTTGTATCAATGAAAAAGGGAGTGAGATACAGTTTACTTATAATTGGTGCTATTGTATTTGCATATCCCTTTTTATGGATGATCTTTAGCACGTTTAAACCTGATGGTGAAATCGGAGGAACTCAACTTCTTCCTGATATCTGGACTATTCAAAATTACATAAATGTATTTGAGCGTATCCCAATCGAAAAGGGGTTTCTGAACAGCCTGATAGTTACCTCCGCTGTTACACTATCAGTAATTCTATTTGGTTCCATCACAGGATATGCTCTTTCAAGATTGCATTGGAAAGGTCGTGAGTTCCTGTTTTCCATTTGCCTTTTAACCATGATGATCCCTTTTCAGATTACGTTAATCCCAACATATATACTCATTGTAAAGCTTGGGCTTACCGATAGTCTGGCAGGCTTGATTATTCCAACCATGATTACAGCCTTGTCGGTTTTATTATTCCGCCAAAGCTTTCTGAGCATCCCTCAGGACCTCATCGATGCTGCCAGGCTGGACGGATGTTCGGAACTGGGCATTTTGTTTCGTGTCGTTTTACCTATATCAAAACCGGCAGTAATTACAGTTGGCATTCTCACCTTTGTAGCCAACTGGAATGAAGTACTGTGGCCCTTAATCATTATTCGGGAACAAGACTTAATGACCATGCCCCAAATGGTAACCTTGTTCTCGGTAGGCGGAAGGGCCGAGAGTCAATTAGGTGTAAAATTGGCCGCTGCCGTGGTGCTGGCGTTGCCCATAATGATCGCCTATGCCTTTTTTCAAAAGTATTTTATACAAAGTATGGCCAGTAGTGGCATTAAAGAATAATAGAAGCAAATGCAGGTAAAAAGATCG
>JAKSCW010000418.1 GCA_022360375.1 Balneolales bacterium | reverse complement strand
GTATTTCGAACTAAGTCATGTCCATTAGTTTGCCCTGCATTAGCAATGGCTCCAAGTAGTTCTATTTCACTAATAGAATCATGAAGGGGTTGAATTTGAGGTTGAATTACAGATCGGGCTCCACCATATGAATACCCGTCTCCCCATGCTTCCAGGTAATGAGCACGACTTAAGTGCCAATTAGATAGCTTTGCCGTTTCATCATTATATGTACCGAGATGCAATACTTCAGAAACGTTTGCTAAGGACCCGGTAAAGTCGATATCAGCAGGAGAGGTGTATGCAGGATTCGCACCAATAATTACCACAGAATCATAATTCCCTGCATTAAGATCATCAACCAGGTTCGCAAACTCAGTTTTGTTATTCTGATTATCTATATGCGGAACTGATAAGTAAGAGACTGTACTGCCAATATTGTTCAAAGCAGAATTAATAGCAGCAACAACGGCATGTACCGCCGGGGAATGATCAAAACCAACTGAAATAGCGCTACTTCCGGTGTGAGTGGCTAAATCGTCCGCTAATGCTGTGACAAATTCAGATCCGGAGAATTCATTCGAAACACCACTGAAAGCGTTTAATCCATTTACGCGTGTAGAAAGAGCAGAAGCAAGGGCGTTGGCAAAATCTGCCATCTGGCTTGCTTTGATGCGCAGGCGATGATCTGCATAAGAACCAGTAAGGCTAAATCCATTTTCAACCGAATAGATCCTATTCATGGAATCTTCAGTGCTGGTTACTTTTCTTCTGGAAGTAACTTGCTTTGCATATTCAACACTATTCGGATGCGTTGCCGCTAAAAAGTCATCGTCCAATGAAACAATTACATCCGCGTTTGAAAAATCGTAATAGGATCTTAAACGCTGTCCGAATGCGATTTGATTTCCTTCAATCGCATTGTCTTCTCCAAAGGGTTCATAGGTAACCCATTTAGCATTGCTGAACTTATTTAGTGCTTCGGTCTTTAACGCATTATATGTAGGGGAAGAATTTGCTTCCGAAATGAAAGCAACACGCTTTCCGGAATCCCCAAAAAAATCCTGTACAAATGAAAAGAAGTCAGAAGTATTTGATTTGTTACCATTACGAACCGGGTAACGTGATCGGTCAGGATCATACATTTCAAGTACAGAGGCCTGATGATACACATGAGTTTTCCCTCCGCTGGCGGGGTGCATCTCATTTCCTTCCACTTTAGTGGGCCGGCCTTGATGGTTTTCTACCACCAGCCCAACCAGGCTTCCCTGAAAAGGCATGGCTGTAGCATAGAACAAAGGAATACCAGGAACGATATCTTCCGGTTGTTGAGAATAAGGGAGAATCTTCTGAACAGGACGACGGCAAGCAGCAAAACTTGCCAGCGCAATGGAAGCGCCCATTACTCTCAAAAATCCTTTACGGGAAACGCCATCGCTTAATTCAGTGGCGTTTTCAGGAAATTCACGCTCTACAAATTTTTGATATTCTTTATTCTGAGCTAACTCGTTTAAGCTTTTCCAGTAAGTATTCTGTGTTAATTCGCTCATCGGCATTTATATATTCAACATCCGTTCTTAGTAATGGCAGCCCTGGCAGTATTGTGGCGGGCTCACATTATTTTTCTTTACAAGTTCTGCCCCAATAAGTAACTGATTTTCTACCTGGTAACCCATAGTTGTAATTTCTTCCACGGGTCGTAAAAACTTCTCTGGTTCACGGTGGCATTCTAAACACCAGTTCATACTCAAACGCTCAGCCTGGTAAACAACTTCCATTTTGTCGATTCGACCATGGCAACTTTCACAACCAACGCCAACATTTACGTGAGCAGCATGATTGAAATATGCATAATCAGGAAGGTTATGCACTCTTACCCATTCTACGGCTGCTCCCGTTTCCCAGCTCTCACGAATTGGAGCTAGTTTTTCACTATCTGTTTTAATCTGGCCGTGACAGTTCATACAAGTTTGAGTAGGAGGGACATTAGCTTGTTTGGATTCTGTTACCGAAGTGTGGCAATATTGGCAATCTAAACCAAGCTTACCGACATGAATCTGGTGCGAGAAGGGGACAGGTTGTTCTGGAGCATATCCTACATCTGTAAAAGCGGGGGTGAAATAGTACCACATCCCGAGAATCACAACATTAACTGTAACAATAAGACCGATAAGTAATTTGCTAGGAATTTGATTTGTCCACTTGGGGAAAATCTGTGCCATATAGACTAATTAGTTAAGTTCTACCGTAGATAAATCTAGCCATTAAGTTGACGGGCAAATCTAGAGAAATTTTTACTGTAATTGTACCCGTACACGACCGATTGTTTTATTTGTAATTGATCTAAATAAAGAAGTGAATTCTTAAGTTAGCCCAACACTTTATCGACGATTTAAGAACAATAATAATGAAAACTTTGTTTACTCTTTTATGAAACTAAAAAAGAATATGTAATATCTTACAGCGGAATAAATTAGGAGATTTAATAATCTATGAATCAAGATTTAAAACTACCCGAGACTGCAAAGATTCTTCAGGGAACTGATACAAAAAAAGCTATTACCGTAATTTCAATTCTAAGCGTAATCGCTGTATTAATTCTATTCTGGTTAATTTATTTCAAACCACCAGCGTCTGCGGAGTATATGTGGATTAAAAATTTATCGGCATTGAATGCGAGTTTGAACTCTTTAAGTGCGTTATTTTTACTGTTAGGTTTTAGGGAAATAAAAAAGAAGAACTATTCACGCCATATGAATTTTATGCTCAGCGCATTTATAACTTCTTCTCTTTTTCTGGTTAGTTATATAGTATATCATCACTTTGTAGGGGATAGTAAATTTATGGGCGAAGGATTTGTGCGCCCCATATACTTCTTTATTCTTATCTCACATATTGTGCTTTCTGTGTTTGTTGTTCCTCTGGCACTGGCGAGCTTCTATTTCTCTCTTTCTGGTAAATTTTCCACACACCGCAAAGTAGCGCGTTGGGCATTTCCGATATGGATGTATGTTTCCGTAACCGGCGTGCTGGTATTTTTGATGTTAAAATGGTTTGGTTAAAGCCCTGCGTTGTTTACATGCAACTGAACTTTTGTTTGTAGAACAAGTGTAGTTACAAGTTGGCTTTTTGGAACTACTAGTCCCTCTTTTAAGGCTAGTGACGTAGTATTGTAGTAGTGGAAAAAGCGCTTCCATATCCATGAAGTAATCTTATTGTACTCGCTTCTATTGGAATAAACTAAATGCTGTACAATATTCAGAAGCAGGATTACTGAAAAGATAAAAAGAGTAATCTGACATCCTGATTACACCTGCCTGTGCTTCGTTTTGCGAAAGTGCTTCAACATCCGAAGCCGGGCTGGTTTTGTTTGAAGTAAGGACGAAACACTCAGCATATGAATCTTGATACCACACAGCCTATGCCCAGCCAACAGAGATCTCTTACCAGTACATTCTTCTTCGGATTATTAGGCCTGATTTTGTTTTCCAGTGCAAATAGTACCGCATATGCACAAACTGAAATAACCGGTACCGTCTACGATGCAGAAACTCTGGAAACACTGCCCGGGGTGAATATACTTATAAAAGGTACAGCCCGGGGGACTTCCACTGATCCGGAGGGTAATTTCAGAGTAACCCTTCAAGAAGGAGAAACCATATTAGTTTTTTCATTCCTCGGATTTGAAACTTTGGAAGTAGATGTGACAGGACGGACAGAAATCGAAGTTCAACTCAGAACGGTGATTGGTACCCTGGATGAAATGGTAGTTGTAGGATACGGAGTAGTTAAGAAAAGAGATGTAACGGGAGCAATTGGCCGGGTGAGTTCTGAGGAGCTTGATAACGTTACCAGTTTAAATGTTGAACAGTCTTTACAAGGGAAAGTAAGCGGTGTCCAGATTACTTCTGTCTCAGGGGCGCCAGGCGCTGCTGCAGCTGTTCGTATCAGAGGCGTTGGCACCTTCAATGATTCATCGCCAATATATGTAGTTGACGGTGTCATTTTGAATGATATCTCATTTTTAAATTCTGCGGATATCGAGTCGATGGAGATATTAAAAGATGCTTCTGCCACCGCTATTTATGGCTCCAGGGGGGCAAATGGGGTGGTACTTGTTCAAACTAAATCCGGTTCAGGAATTGTAGGAGAACCAAGGGTTCAGTTCTCAACGGAAACAGGTATCCAACAGATAGAACGTACCATCGATCTTTTGAACGGACGGGAATATGCCATTATCGCTAATGAAATCCGATCAGGTAGCTATAATAATGTAGACGCTGTACCCAATACCGATTGGCAGGATCTTGTATTTGATACCGCACCCATACAAAACCACCAGCTATCAGTGAGCGGAGGGAGCGAACGGGGCGATTATTACGTAAGCGTAGGATATTTCCAGCAGGAAGGGATTATAGAGAAATCGAGCTATGAACGGTTAACGATAAAATTGAATAATACCTACAAACTTAATAAGAAGATTAAGATTGGTAACAACCTTACCATAGCTCCTTACAAGCAACAAATTGCACCGAATGCGACATTTGCAGTATACAGGGCACAGCCTCTGCTCGAGCCTTTTTATGATGATGGCAGTTTTGGAGTAGTTTATAATGTGGGTAATCCATTAGCTGATATTGAATATTCAAATAATGAAAATAGTGGAACCCGTCTTGTGGGGAATGTTTTTGCCGATGCTATTATCAGAAACGATTTCTTGCTTCGCTCTAGTTTCGGAGTTGATGCTTCTTTAAATCGGGCCAGAAATTTTACTCCTGCATTCACCGTGTTTAATCCCGATGGCACCGCTTCCCAACAGAACAATGACTTCAGTGATATTTTCAAAAGGGAAAGCTTTAATTATAACTGGCTCTGGGAAAATACACTCAGTTACATCAAGGAATTTGATAAACATTCTATTAACGCTGTGGGTGGGCTAAGTATGCAGCAAACCCGTTCTGAATTCCTTCAGCTTTCAGGGCAGAATGTAATACGCGACGGAGAGGACTTTTGGTATGTAAATTCATCGTACATCATTGACGAGGCAAATGGTATTAATAACTTACAGGCCAATACTAATGGGGTAAATGATGCAAATTACTTCAACATGATTTCTTTCCTTGGTCGTGTTGTGTATACATATAATCAGAAATATGTAGCAACTCTTACCTACAGAGCTGATGGTTCTTCCAAATTTGCTAAGGAAAACCGTTGGGGATATTTCCCATCTGTTGCATTTGCCTGGAATATTGATCAGGAAAAATTCATGGAGTCAATTTCCGGGATTAGTAACCTGAAGGTTAGAACCAGTTGGGGAATAATTGGAAATGAGAAAATTGAATACCTGAGACGATTTTCCGGAGTGAACTCAGATATTCTGGCTGTTCTTGGTTTTCCGGATACTCCTTACAACGCGGCTACTTATGGGAGATCAGGAAATCCGGACCTACAATGGGAAAGTACTACTCAAATGGATGTTGGTATGGAAATAGGGTTTATGGAGAATAATCTCACTATGGAAATAGACTACTATAACAGGA
Organism: Balneolales bacterium; assembly: GCA_022360375.1. Taxonomy (GTDB): domain Bacteria; phylum Bacteroidota; class Rhodothermia; order Balneolales; family Balneolaceae; genus HXMU1420-13. The sequence goes on along the minus strand of JAKSCW010000418.1, from coordinate 6,803 downwards.
CTACCAGCGATATTCTGATAGATCTTACAACCCCCGGACATTTGGGTAATGGACAGGGTCAACGGATTACATTTAATGCTGCTGAAGTACAAAACAAAGGCATAGAATTTAATGTAGAATGGCAAGACAGAGTAGGTGAAATGGCCTATTCGGTTAACCTGTTAGGTAATACCATTCATAATGAAGTACAAACCATTGGTGGCAATAGTGGTATTGACTCGGTTCTTGTTGGGGGCTTTCTGGCAAACGGTCAATCTGTTACCCGGTCAGTAGTAGGCCGACCTATTGGTGCTTTTTTTGGGTACAAAACGGATGGAATTTTTCAGAACCAGGCAGAACTTGATGCCTATCCCCATCTCTCTCAGGCCGGAGTTGGAGACCTGCGCTTTGTAGATGTGAATGGTGATGGAATTCTTAATGGCGAGGACCGTACGTTTATTGGTTCTCCAATTCCGGATTTCGTTTATGGATTCAACCTCGATCTGTACTACAAAAATTTTGATGTGAGTATCGGGTTGCAGGGGCAAATTGGGAACGAAATTTTCAATGGTAAAAATGTAGTTCGCCCTGATCCCTACAATTTCGAGCAGCATGTATGGGATAGATGGACAGGAGAAGGAACCAGTAATTCAGAACCCAGGGCTACTTATGGCGGGTATAACTTCTTGCCATCAGACCGGTTCATACATGATGGCAGTTTCTTACGCTTACGCAGTATCATAATCGGTTATCAGCTCCCGACCTCTGTAAAAAGCCGGTTAAAACTACAGGATGCAAGGTTTTATGTAAAAGCCAATAACCTGTTTACAATCACCAAATATACGGGCTACACACCGGAAATCGGTAGCCAAAGTGTAATAGCGAATGGGATTGATACAGGGATTTACCCGATTGCACGGGTAATATCTTTCGGTTTTAACACCTCATTTTAAAAACAAGGTTATGAAAATGAAGCGATTTTTTTCAGTTCTATTTCTAACAGCAATTTTTCTTGGATGTGAAGGTTTTTTGGATGTAAACCCGCAAGGGGAACTCACCCAGGAATCATTTCCGGTTTCTGCTTCTGATGCATTGTTAGCAACAAATTGGGTGTATTCAACACTCCGTGTATGGAACTACCATACCGGCGGGTTCCCTTTTCTGGAATTTCTTTCAGATGATGGGGCAAAAGGAAGTAATCCTAACGATGGAGTAGACCAGGCACCTTATGATAATTTTACTCATGCCACTACCCAGGATGGTCTTGACCGATGGTGGAACACGCTATACCTGGGTATCCGAAGAGCAAATGTTGTTATTGAGAATGTACCTCTAATACAAATGGATGAAGATTTAAGAGCACGATATGTAGCAGAAGCGAAATTTCTTCGGGCTTCTTTTTATTTCGATTTAGTGAGAGGATTTGGAGGAGTTCCGATTGTAACAACTACTAATCCTCCTATAAAACTAGCCCGGGCTACCTCTCAGGAAGTATATGAGCTTATTGAGACCGATTTGCTGGATGCAATTGATGTCCTCCCGGTTAAAAGTGCTTATGCAACAGAAGATATAGGCAGAGCAACTAAAGGGGGAGCTCAGGCTCTGTTAGCAAAAGTGTATTTATTTCAGAATGATTTTGAAAATGCCGAAGACTATGCATTGGCAGTTATAACTTCGAATGAATATGATTTAGAGAGCAATTTTTACCATGCAAATGGTCCGGAGGGCGAGCAGGGTGTAGAATCTGTATTCGAAATTGGAGCGGCGGCAGATCGAACCGCCGGAAACCAATATGCCAACACCCAGGGTGTGCGTGGTACACCTAACCGGGGCTGGGGGTTTAACCGACCTACCATTGATCTTAGAAATGCATTTGAAGACGGTGACCCCAGGGAACAAGCCACTATCATTGAACTTGGCGATGTGATTGATGACATCACCATATTGGGAGATGGGCCTACACCTGATGTTACTATGGATGAAGAGGGTAACGTAATTGAGATAGAAAGCTATAATCGAAAAGTTTGGTATCCGGGAAACAACACGAACACACAATTCGGCCATAACCGCCGGTTAATCCGGTATGCAGATGTATTACTTATGGCTGCGGAAGCTCTAAATGAAAATGACCAACCTGGTCAGGCATTGGTGTACTTAAATCTCGTACGAGAACGTGCGCGGCAGGGCGATCCGGGCATTTTACCGGACATTACAGAAACTGACAAAGATCTTCTTAGAGATATAATTATCCAGGAGCGAAGAGTAGAATTGGCCATGGAAGGGCATCGCTTCTGGGATTTAGTGCGAACAGGCAAAGCCCCTGAAGTATTAGGACCCCTTGGTTTTATAGAAGGTAAGCATGAATTACTGCCTGTTCCGCAAAGCGAAATCGATTTATCTCAAGGCTCTTTGGAGCAAAACCCTATGTGGTAAAAGAACTATTACTAAACCTCGAAATAAAAAAGATCAACTATGAAAAAAATATATACAACATTTAAATACATGTTGATGCTCACGCTAGTAGCATTTATGGTGCAGGCATGTGATAATGATAGTGATCCCGTGGATCTTAATATCGTAAGTATTACAGTAGGTGGGTTGGATCTTAATGGTGCAACTTCTCCCACAGATGTACCTTCGGATGCAAGCATCATTATCACCTTCAATTCCGATATTAAAACCGAAACGGCCACTTCAGCAAACATCACCCTGGTTCAGGATTACGACCAGGAAAATATAGAACTGAATATTGTAGTAGATGGTCCAATGTTAACCGTTACACCTGTTTCACCACTTGGTTCCGGAACCCTATATACATTCGCACTTTCAGCAGGGCTCCTTAATAATGATGATCAGCCATTGGCTTCCACAAACCGTGCTTTTACAACAGTAGGTACGTTTAGTCCTGCAGGTATGATTGCCAACTGGACATTCGAAGATACAGCAGAAGATATAGTAGGCAGCTTTGATCCTCCGGCATCTGCAATTGTAGATATTACCTATGTTGATAGCAGAAACGAGGCAGCTGGTAAAGCAGCATCATTTAACGGGAATACAAGTATTATTGAAATTCCTGGTGCTGACGCATTAATAAATACCAGTGATTTTACGATCAGTTTCTGGATGAGAACCAACTCTGAAGGACATGTTGATGCGGATGGTAATCCAGCCGGGCATTTTGTAATGGGGCTTGGAGCCTTCTTTGGATTACAATTTGAAGTGTTTGGGGGCTATAACGGCGCAAAATTTGCGATACAATATGAATTTGCTGATGGAACTACCGGTGCAGAAGATATGTGGTTCCCGGTAGAAGCCCAGGATAATACAAATGGAGGATGGCAAGGTTGGGATTTCGCCAAAAGCATTACCCAGGAACAAATGGAAGGCTATCTGAAAGACAGCTGGACCCAGATAACGTATACCTACGAAGCATCAAGTAAAAGAGGAATCCTCTATTACGATGGAGAGCTTATGAAAAGCTTTGACTTCGACTTATGGCCCGATGACGCTGCTAAGAAGACCACGGTAGGTCTGAAATATGCCGGAGCAGAACCCGATGTAGTTAATGAGTTAGCTCTTGGGTTTATTCATTCCCGAGCCGGAACTATGTGGGACGATACCCCATGGGGTGGTTACGATAATGCCACAGCAAATCATTTCAAAGGGCAGCTTGATGATATTAAGTTTTATCACAAGGTGCTTACAGCAACAGAAATTCAGTTGATGTACGCTTCAGAAAACTGACAGATGACCACAAAGAGGTGCTTCTATGCACCTCTTTTTCTGATAATCCTGTATCTCTGTTTTTTCTGCAATTGCCCAGCAATTCTAGCCAAAAATTTGTCTACAGCCCACACCATGAAGCAAATGTTTAATTCACATGCTATAACCGGTTTTTTTCTTTCAAGTGTAAAAGCTGGTTTGGTGTTACTGGTAATTATGGGTGCATGTAAGGATAATAGTACAGACCCGGAACCGGAAGTTTTTCAATTGTTGAGAACATATACTCAAAACAATACCCTTTCTTTTACTGCTTTAAATGAAGGGATTTCTGTAGGAGCCATTTTTACTATAGAATTTTCTTCTGCTGTAGATACCTCTTCAGTTCAGCAGAGTATTTCACTAATTGAAGAAGGAACCCAAAGCGAGGTTCCTTTGAATTTAAGGTTCGAAGATCTCAACAATAGAATTGTAGTTAGCGCGGATCAGGAACTTGATTTTCAAACTACATATACGTTAGCCATTAGCGAAACCCTGACATCGGAGCAGGGCGCCGAATTTCCAGGGGTAAGTTATCAGTTGGTCACAGAAAACGGAACCATTCAATTGGTATCCGCGAGTGTGAACTCAGAAAACCTGTCCCAAAGCAGCACCGTGCGCAATGTTAGCTATTCCGAAGTGGAACTGATTCTTACTTTTTCCGAGGCTTTAAATCAAAGCAACTATGCTTCTTACTTCTCAATCAGTCCTGCTTTGAGTGTAAATAACCATATTTCTGTTGATGGAAAAGAAGTTACACTTACTGTAACAGAGCCGTTGGATTATTACCGACATTATACCGTAACAATAAGCAATGGTCTTGGGGGAGCTAATGGATTCGAATTCGATGGTTATTCAGCTTCGTTCCAAACCGGGTTAGATTCAACACAGAAGTTTCCCACTATTACGGATGAGGAATTGCTTACTAAGGTACAGGAGCAAACCTTCAAGTATTTCTGGGATTTTGCTCACCCGGTAAGTGGTTTGGCAAGAGAGAGAAATACCTCCGGAAATTTGGTAACCATTGGAGGTAGCGGATTTGGAGTAATGGCAATTCTTGTAGGCATTGAGCGCAATTTTATAGGAAAAGCAGAGGGAATATCCAGGCTTCAAACTATTGTGAATTTTTTAGAGAATGCAGATCGGTTTCATGGAGTCTGGCCTCATTGGATGAACGGGAATACCGGAGAAGTAATACCATTTAGCGCACGCGACAATGGGGCAGACCTTGTTGAAACGGCATTTATGGCACAAGCCCTTATTACTGTTCGTGAATATCTGGATGATTCAATCCAGGAAGAACAGGAACTAATTGATAAAATTGATGGATTGCTGGATTCCATTGAATGGAATTGGTTCACTAAGGGAGGAGAGAATGTGTTGTACTGGCATTGGTCGCCAGAATATGAGTGGCAGATGAATTTACCGATAAGAGGGTATAATGAAGCATTGATTATTTATGTGTTGGCTGCTTCATCAAAAAATTATGCGATTGATAAGGAAGTATACACCAGTGGTTGGGCGAGGTCAGGGGCAATCCAAAATGGAAATGAGTACTACGGGATTGAGTTACCTCTTGGATATGATTTTGGAGGCCCGCTTTTTTTTGCTCACTACTCCTTTTTGGGGTTAGACCCACGCAATCTCTCAGATCAATATGCGGATTATTGGCAGCAAAATACGAATCACTCACTCATAAACAGGGCTCACAGCACAGAGAATCCGATGAACTTTGTTGGATATTCGGAACAAAGCTGGGGAATCACTGCCAGTGATGATCCAGGCGGGTATAGTGCTCATTCTCCAACCAACGATAATGGCACCATCACTCCAACAGCGGCCCTTTCCTCTATGCCTTATACACCCGAAGAGTCAATGACTGCTCTGCGACACTTCTACTACATACTGGGTGATAAGCTTTGGGGTGAATATGGATTTTATGATGCCTTTAATCCAACCCAGGGTTGGTGGGCCAGTTCTACGTTGGCTATTGACCAGGGGCCGATTATCATAATGATTGAAAACCACAGGACCGGGTTACTCTGGGACCTGTTTATGCAGGCACCGGAAGTTCAGACTGCACTGGATGCTTTGGGATTTACTTATGAATAACAGATATCAACTAATAATTATGCGGCTTCTTAAAATTTTACCCCTCGCTCTCTTTTGTACATTTTCAAACGAAGCGGTATACGCACAATACTCAAAAGCGGAAATTGAGCAAAAAGTTGATTCCGTAATGGCGCTAATGACACTGGATGAAAAAATCGGGCAATTGAACCTGCCCAGTGCCGGTGATATAAGCACAGGGTTGGCAACAAGCACAGGCATTATTGCCAAAATAAAAGAAGGGCAGGTTGGGGGATTGTTCAACATTCGTGGGGTAGAACGCATCCGGCAGGTACAAAAAGTGGCTGTAGAAGAAAGCCGGCTGGGGATACCAATTCTTTTCGCGATGGATGTAATTCATGGATACAAAACGGTATTTCCAATACCTCTTGGTCTCTCCAGTTCGTGGGATATGCAGGCTATTGAACGTTCGGCACGCATCGCAGCTCAGGAAGCTTCGGCTGATGGTATTGCATGGACGTTTTCGCCAATGGTAGATCTTTCGAGAGACCCGCGATGGGGAAGAATGGCAGAAGGAGCTGGTGAAGATCCCTATCTGGGAGGTGAAATTGCCAAAGCAATGGTAAAAGGGTACCAGGGAGATGATCTCTCAAAAGATAATACCTTAATGGCAGGTGTTAAGCATTTTGCATTATATGGAGCTTCTGAAGCCGGAAGAGATTATAACACAGTAGATATGAGCCGGTTAACGATGTACAATGTCTATTTTCCACCGTATAAGGCTGCTATAGATGCGGGAGTAGGTAGTATAATGGCTTCTTTTAATGAAGTGGATGGAATCCCGGCTACCGGAAATAAGTGGTTAATGACCGAAGTGCTGCGTAACCAATGGGGCTTTGATGGGTTTGTACTAAGTGATTACACCGGGATCGATGAAATGGTAGATCATGGTATGGGCGATTTCCAGACAGTTTCTGCAATGGCTTTAAAAGCAG
>JAKSCW010000093.1 GCA_022360375.1 Balneolales bacterium | reverse complement strand
CCGTTGTTTCAAGAATTAAGATAATGGCTCATCTTGATATTGCTGAAAAAAGGCGCCCTCAAGACGGCAGAATTAAGATAAGTCGGGCTGGTAAATCAGACATAGATTTGAGGGTTTCTATTCTGCCAACTCAATTCGGCGAAAAAGTTGTGATTCGAATACTGGATAAGAGTACTCTGTCACTTAACCTGGAAGCATTAGGATTCGAAGGGGAAGTACTAAACAAATTCAAGAGAGCTATTAATAATCCTTTTGGAATGGTGTTAGTTACCGGGCCCACCGGAAGTGGTAAAACAACGTCACTTTATGCGGCCCTTAATGAACTCAATACCGTAGATAAAAATATAATCACCATTGAAGACCCCATTGAATACAAACTTGAGGGTATAAACCAGACACAGGTACATGAAGAAATTGATCTTACATTTGCCAATATCCTGCGTTCAATTCTCCGTCAGGATCCAAACATCATTATGGTGGGTGAAATCAGAGATAAAGAAACGGCAGAAATTGCAATCCGGTCTGCGTTAACAGGGCACCTTGTTTTTTCAACTCTCCATACTAATGATGCTTCCTCGGCGATATCCAGGTTAGTAGATATGGGAGTTGAGCCCTTCCTGGTAGCATCTTCTGTAAAGTTGGTTATGGCCCAGAGATTGGTTCGAAGAATTTGTGAGCAGTGCAAAGAAGAATATCAGCCTGAAACATCCATCCTTGATGACTTAGGGCTTAATACAAACAACAACATCTTTTTGCGTGGCAAAGGATGTAAAGAATGTAATGGTACGGGTTTCAAAGGACGATTAGCCCTGATAGAGCTCATTCCTGTCACCGAGGAAATTTCAGCTCAAATCCTGTTGAACAAAAACAGCTCAGAAATCAGAGAGATTGCTATACAACAAGGAATGAAAACCTTGAGAGATGCAGGCATATTAAAAGTAAAGGAAAATGCTACCACAGTAGAAGAGGTGTATCGGGAAACAATGTTATAAAAAAAAAAAAAAAAAAAAAACTTCCAAAAAGGTGTCGGTAACTTGCCCTAAAATTTTCTATTATCAGCGATATACAGAAAATATCCTGTTTCACTACATGAGAATTAAGTGCGGCTATTTACGGATAAGTGTTTGCTTCATCCTGCTTCCTTTTTTGTCCCTTCAAGCCCAGGAAGCCGAGATAGTACCGGATTCCTTGCAACAGGTAGAACGCCTCGAATATATTCGCTATCTGGAAGGCATTATCGATTCTAACCAAGTGCAGATTGAGCTGCAGAATTTACCGGAATCTGTGTTCCGGCAGGTAGAGGATAATATTAATGTTCAGGATATAGACTCACGAGATTTTTTACGGGCATTGGGTCGCCAGTATAACGTGAATGTATTGGTAGATAACCGGTTAAACCGGCGACTTACGTTACGTTTGTCAGAGGTTTCCATCATAGAAGTACTCATTTTTGTAGTACAGGAGCACGGGCTTTCTCTAAATCAAAGCGGGCAGGTGTTCCGAATTCGTGAATATATACCTCCCGAGCCGGAACCCGAAATAATAGAACCTGAGATTGCCTATGAGAATAACTTGCTTACTATTGACCTGGTAGAAGTAGAGCTTTCGGAAGTTACCCGCATATTAACTGAGCTAACCGGGAGAAATATTATTGCCCGGAATGGGGTTTCCGGTTCAATTACAGGGTACCTGCAGGAGGTGGAATTCGAAAACGGACTTGCTATTATTCTTAACAATAATGGATTTTCGCTTCGCGAGAAAGATGGTATTTATATTATTGACCGGCTTGGATTTGTGGAAGGAAGTGAGGGAGGAGCAGGGTTCTGGGTTTCAATGGAAAACAACCTGGTAAGCCTGGATGTAGTGAATGCAAACATCAGCGATATTATCCGTGAAATAGGGTATCAAAGTGATGTAAATATGATCACGTATGGCTTACCGGATGCAACCATCACCGCTAAAGTAAACAACCTCACTATTGATGATGCGCTCACTTATATATTTCGCGGAACGGAGTATACCTATCGTAAAGAGGGTGATATGTATATTATTGGGGATAAGTCTACAAGCGGGATTGCTTCCAATAAACTCATCCGGCTCAACCACATTCGCTCTGATGTAGTAATTGATATGTTACCGGCAAGTGTAACGCAAAATGCAGATGTACAGGTTGTTAAAGAGCAAAACGGGTTAATCGTAATTGGTACGAACGATGTAATTTTTGAATTGGAAAATTTTATCAAAGAAGTAGATCATCCAACCCCACAGATTTTAATTGAAGCCTTGGTTGTGGATGTAAATACCTCTGATATGTACAAATTGGGAGTTTCTATTGCACAAGGAACCGCACCGGATAGCAGTTATCTAAACAATCCATTTACTATGCTATTTGGGCAAGGAGCAGATCAGGATGGAGGGTTATTCTTCCAGGGAGATGGCACGGACCTGAACTCCGTAATCAGCCCAGGAGGTAATTTACTTGGGGTTCGGAATTTGGGGCAGCTTCCGTCCAATTTTTTCTTTCAGGTTCAGGCCTTAGATCAGGAGGGCCTGGTAACGGTCAGGTCGCGACCCCAGATTGCCACATTGAACGGGTATACTGCAAGCATCGAAATTGGCACTACCCAATACTTTTTGTTAGAGTCTACCACTCCTCTCCAATCTCCGAATCAAATTGTAACGCAACAGTCGCAACGGTTTGAGGCCATCGAAGCGAATGTATTACTGGAAATCACACCCTGGGTAAGTGCTTCAGGAGAGGTTACGGTTGAAGTACATCCCGAATTTAACACCCCGGTGGGAACGCTAAATTCAGAGACTCCGCCAACGATT
>JAKSCW010000094.1 GCA_022360375.1 Balneolales bacterium | reverse complement strand
GCCGTCGAACAGCTTCCAGCCCTCCTTCTTCTCCGTCATTCCAATCGTGATTCCCGGGAATAAAAACGATTCTTCCTTCAAAATTTTGAAGGGTATTTAGCTGGGCATTTATTCGCTGCTCGTAGAAGTTTCGCCGGGGGTCGGTAGAGTCGGGAAGACCGTTATTGTAAATATTGTCTCCTAAAAAGATCGCCGCGCTGTTTTCCCCGGCTTGTTCTAAAAATGACTGGAAGAGAGTCAGTGTTGGGTCGTAATCCAGGTCAGGGGCGCCGGCATCTCCAAGCAGAAAAATGCGATAAACAAGATCATCGCCGGAGGGGGGCGGAACCTGTTCCCAGTTGGAAAACTCAGCGTCAATAAAAGTCTTGCTGCCACTACAAGAAACAAGGAGAAAGAAAACGGAAAAGAGAAACACTTTTTTCATGCAAAAAAAGTAGTAAAATTTTGGGGCTTCACGAAGAATCCTGAGGAAGGAAAATACGTTAAAAACGAGCAGATACAACAAAGGCCTGCTGCATTAGCGGGCCTTGATTTTTGATTAACTGCCACCAATATACGGCAGTGATGTCACCTCAACCAAATTTAATTTGATTTATATAACTAATGATAAGTAATATTGTACCAATAAAAATTTAACGTTGAATTTAGATGGCTAAACCTACTATAACTATTCTCCAAAATGCCTAAAAAAATTGGCTCTCTTACTCTTTATTCTGTTGATGATCTGCATGAAATGCTTGGCATCTCAAAATTAACGCTGCGCGCATATATACGTGAAGGTAAAATCCGTGGCCGAAAACTGGGTGTGAGTTGGTTTGTTACAGAGGATGCTATCCGGGAATATTTTGATCAGCCCCAACCCGAACTTAAAACTCCGAAACCAACCGCAGAATCTCATCGGTATATTGTGCAGGGAGTGAACGACCTGGTTAGTGAGATGGAGGAATGTGACACTATTAAGGAAGTGCTGGAAGTGTTAAACGAACAGCCTATAATCAGCTTATTCCAGGTTCAGGTGGTTTACCGTGCCACCAACGAAATTGCAGAAATTATTAAAGCCAGAGATTTTATAGAAAAATATGCGAACCCTTAACGACACCTCTTTGGAAACGTTCCAATTCGGGACCAGGCCAGAGGATAAATACTATTTGCTCATCGATTTACTTAGAAATACGGATGGAATCGACCTTGCAAAACTGTCAAATGCAGACCCCAGAATGTTTGATGCGGTGTTATCTGAAATGGGCTGTGTTCTAATGCTGAGTGGTGATGAAATACAGGAACTTACAAACCGTGGCGAAATTGATCCAAACAAGTTGCATGAATCCTTATTTGAGCTTACCAGGCGAGAAGGGCTTATTTAGCCTTTTTCTGTTGAAGCCAATGCCAGGCACGTAACAAACAGACTACGGTTTTGCCGTCGTTGATTTCGCCGGAATGAACCATTTGAATTGCTTCTTCAAAAGGCATGCGTGTTCGAAGCACAAACTCATCCGCATCCGTTTTTTGTTCTACGATGTTAAGGTTCCACGCCGCATAGACATGAATTACCTCATCAGCGTAGCCTACCGCCGGGAAAAAATGACCGATGTATTCAAAATCTTCGGTTTGTAAGCCTGCCTCTTCTTCCAGTTCACGTAGTGCGGTTGTATCCTGGCTTTCACCCGGATCGATTTTTCCCGCAGGAACTTCGTAAAAAATCTGCGCCATTGAGTACCTGAATTGTTTGATGAGCATGATATCCCCGTTCTCAAAAACAGGAACCACAGCACAAGCGCCGGGGTGTTTAATCCATTCCCGGGTTCCCATCCCACCCTGGGGAAGCTCCGCTTCATCATAAAAAACATGTAATAACTTTCCCCGAAAGACTTCTTTTGAGCTTAACGTCTTTTCGACCAATACTTTTGCGTCTGTCATAGTGGCTTTATGCGTATAATGGCGTTATTTTTGAGGGGAATATCGGAAATTAGCAAACACAAGTGGGAATCACGGAAAATATAGATGGAAAAAATGTTCAGGTATCCGGCCGGGTATTTACCATTTCCAATTTCATTTCCTTTAGCAGGGTTTTCATTGCTTTCCCCATTATCTACATCCATTACAATAACGAGTACCAGGTTACTCCCTCCATTATCGCTTTAATTGTTTATGGGGTAATCTCTGACTACCTGGATGGCTTAGTTGCCCGGAAAACAAATACGATTTCGGAACTGGGAAAAATCATCGACCCGGTTTCTGACAAACTATGCGCGGGCATCCTGTTTATCTACACGGTTTGGATTGGGTGGGTGCCGCTTTGGTTTATGATTTTCTTTATTATTCGCGATGTGCTTATTATCACCGGCTCCGGTTTTATAAAAGTGAAATACGGAAAAGTAGCCATGAGCACCCTCACAGGTAAAATCTCCGTGAATGTACTTTCAGCCTACTGGGTTTCTGTTTTCTTTTTCAGGGATGCAATTCTGGCGCACGAAATTTTATTGTACTGTTCAGTTGCCATTATGGTCATCTCGTTTTTTGCATATATCAATCGCTACCGCAAGATTATGAGCGGGGCTGAATTCAATTAACATTTATGGGAATATTTGACAAACTAGGGTTCAAGAAAAAAGAGACACTTGAGCAAGGCGTGGAACCAAGCCGTACCGGTATTCTTTCCAAACTGGGAAAAGCACTGGCTGGTAAAGACCGGGTGGACGATGAAACCCTGGACGAACTGGAAGAAATTCTGATTACCTCGGATGTGGGGGTAAAAACCACGCTCGAAATTATCGGGCGCATTGAAAAAAGGGTTGCCCGGGATAAATACGTTGGCCAGGCTGAACTCCAGGCACTGCTCCGGGATGAAATTATCGGGCTTCTCCAGGAGAACCCCACCGAAAAACCCGCTGAATTTGATGCTGAATTTCCAACCAAACCCCATATTGTACTGGTAGTGGGGGTGAATGGCGTTGGTAAAACCACCACCATTGGAAAACTCTCGTACCTGTATAAAGCGGCCGGAAAAGAAGTGCTTTTAGGCGCTGCCGACACCTTCCGTGCAGCCGCCGTTGACCAGCTGAAGATTTGGAGCGAACGCTCCGGGGTTCCCATTATTGAGCAGGGGCAGGACGCCGACCCGGCCGCCGTTGCCTTCGATACCGTTTCTGCAGCAAAAGCCCGTGGAGTAGATGTTGCTTTAATTGATACCGCAGGCCGCCTTCACAACAAAAAAGCCCTGATGGACGAACTCTCTAAAATAAAGCGGGTAATGGACAAAGTGGTGGATGACGCTCCTCATGAGGTGATTTTGGTACTGGATGCCTCTACCGGCCAAAACGCCATGCAACAAGCCAAAGCGTTTACAGAAACCGTAGATATTACCGGGCTGGCGCTCACCAAACTAGATGGAACGGCTAAAGGCGGTATTGTGATTGGCATTTCCCACGAATTGAATGTACCTGTTAAATACATAGGGTTGGGAGAGAAGATGGAAGATTTACAGGTATTTGATAAAACTGAGTTTGTAAACGCACTATTCGGGGAGTAAAAAACCCGGCACATACACTATGAACCGGGTTAAATCATTTAACTTCCTCCTCCTGAATTTGGTGGTGGATCTTCAGGTGGATCTGGAGGAGGTGGATCATTTCCATTATCCTTAGCAAATGTCCAATACTTTTCATGCCAGTACGCATTCATATTGCTCTCCGTTTTGGGTTTTAGGTTCATCTGAAAAAACAAGATATTCACCCTAAAATCAACTTCTATTGAACTCAGGCTCTAATGATTGTTCGAGTTACGCTCATTGCTTTAATACTGTCACTTACTTCTTCTACTATTGTTTCCGCGCAGAATTGGGAAAGTGATTATTCAAATCACTACGAGAGAGGGAAAGTAGAAGCAGATAATGAGAACTATGAAGAAGCTTCTAAGCTATTCAAAAAAGCATATACCATTGCTGTATCAAATAATGATACATCTAAAGCCTTTGAGGCAGGTTACCAATTTTGTCTCTACCTATATTGGTCTTCGGAATACCGTGCTATTATAGAATTCTCCTCAGAACTAGAACAGTTATATTCACAATCGGTACCCGGTGATTTGTATGCAAAAGTTATGGATCGGGTAGCATATTCATACTACCTGCTTGGAGACCCATATAGTTCATTTAATACAGCTCAACTTGTAATTGATCGAATAGATTCTGTTTTATATCCCATTGAGTATGCAGATGCTCTTCAGTTCGGGGGTGCAAGATTAGTTAGTCTCTCCGATTATGAAAAATCGCTGGAATACAAGAACAGGGCCCTGGATATTTTTGAAGAATATAATTCTGATAGCCGCTTTGATGCATATTTATCCATTTATGTAACCTATTTGTATATGGGTGATATAGATACTGGTTTTCCTTTTTTACTAAGGACTTGCGATTTTGCTGAAATCAATGTCAACAGTTTATTACTTTTTGACTGCTACTACTATTTAGGGGATTACTATTCGCGAAAGAATGACTTTTCAAAAGCCATCATCAACTATGAAAAAAGTGCACGTGTTGCCGAAGAAATAAATCGTCTTTCCTACTTGCTCCGCCCCTATAAAGAGCTTGGTCAGCTCTATAAAAGAATTGATGAAATCGAGACTGCCTTGGTCTACTTCAATAGAATGTATACGCTTAGCAAAGAAGGGCAACTAAAAGATGATGAGATGCGGGCCCTTATGAATATTGGCATTTCTTATAGGCTATTAGGTGAATATGAAGAAAGCGAACCTTTACTATTTGAAGCCTATGAGTACTATCAAACTTCTGCAAGATATTTAGAACGCGCGGAAGTAACCCTTACAATTGCCGACTTATACATCGAGTTAAATAAGCAAGAAGAGGCTCTGGCATTTATTGATGAAGTCTACTCGCTTGGGGTTGATAAGCAATTGGATCGGATTCAACTCTGGGCATTAAATCGTTATCTAAAACTTGATGATTCCTTTTTTTCAAGACAACAAAAGCTAAAGATCAGTAAAGATGTATATCGTTTTGCATCCTCTTTTAATGAGAGTACGAATTTATCCGGGCTTCGGACACTAGCTAATGCCTATGGCGACGTGTATCCGGACAGCGCTTTGTTTTATGCCGAACAAGCCCTTGAGGCGATTGAGCGATTACGACTTACCGTGTCTGATGGCCAGTTGAAAATTGGCACCTTTTCCGGGTACGCTTCTTTCTACAATGAAATCGGTTCCTGGTATGCCAGCCACAAAAATGATTATTCCAGGGCATATGAGCTTTTCGAAGCCGCTAAATCCCGAACTTTGGTGGATCAGCTCGCCGAAGCTCAGACCGAAGGGCTGAATGAAATTTCTGAAGAACTTGAGATCCAGGTCATGCAGCTCCAGAAGCGAATCGACCAGCTTTACCGGGAAAAAGAAACGGCGTTGTTGAATGAGATTCCCCGGATTAATTCAGCAATTGCAGATGCCGAACTGGCCTACCAGGTAGCTTTTGAGAATATCCGCAGGGAAAACCCGGCTCTTGAGTCTTTTGAGTACCCGGAACCTGTTTCTCTGGAGGAAACCCAGGAATTACTCGACTCAAAAACCGCGGTTATCGAGTATGCCCTGCTGGAAGATGGGTTAGCCGTCATCTACATCTCAAAAAAAGACGTTGTATATAAGCAGATCGATTATGGTGAGGGTTTTGGTGACTATTTATCGTCGTTAGTAAATAATTTCAGAAGTGCTGTTATTGAGTTAGAGTCTCTTGTGGTTTTGGAGCAACGGTCGGTTCCCCTCTATGATCTGCTCTTTTTACCGGTAGAAGAATACCTGTCTGATATGGAGAACCTGGTAATTGTGCCGGACGGATCTATTTCCTTAATTCCTGTGGATGCCTTACTCCGTAACGGTGAATTCCTGGGCAAACAATTCCTGGTAAAAACCCTACCCTCCATTACCGCTTTTGGACTAATACAGCCTCCGAACAGAAGCGATTCAAATAGCTTATTGGCCGTTGCCGGCTCCGGGTTTAATTCCGGAGACAATGTAACCGGGTCCAGCATTCAAAGAGGGTACGCGGCCCTTCCATTCACACTAATTGAAGTAGATTCCTTAGCCAGTAAATTCGAAAATCCCAGGGTGCTTAAAAACCAGGCTGTTTCTGAAGCAAGTATAAAAAACCTTGCTTTGGATGATTTCAAGTATATCCATTTTGCAACCCATGGGGATATCAATGAATTATCTCCCACTCAAAGCGGGTTAATACTTTCCAAAAAGGACGACATGGAAAGCCTGTTTGGAGAAGATGGCTTGTTAAATGCACAAGAAATTACCCGGCTTTCGATTAATGCAGACATGGTGGTATTAAGTGCCTGCAATACCGCAAACGGGAAGGTGATAAGTGGAGAGGGTCTGCTGGGCTTGCAACGTTCTTTTCTTATTGCAGGGGCTTCATCCGTAGTTTCGAGTTTGTGGAGCATTTACGACCGAAGTACTCCCGTTTTTATGAATGCTTTTTATGAAAACCTGAAAGAATCCCGGGAAGAACAGTTTAGTTGGTTTGATAACGTTTTGCTTTGGGCTGGTATGTATGAATACGATCTTATTGACTATAAATCCATTGCCCTTCACCAAACCAAGCTCGAAATGATGGACCATCCTTATTATAATCACCCGGTGCACTGGGCTTCGTTCGTAATTACCGGGAAATAAGAACTGCCCCGGTTATTCCCGGGTTTTCAGGATAAATGCTTCATTATCCACTTCGGGCCTTTCATCCGCATTTGCCAGTAACGCCGTGGTCATAAAAATCAATTTCGAACGGTTTTTAAGGGCTTCAAAATCAATCTTGTCCACTTCATCAGAAGGGCGGTGATAATCGGCATGGGTACCATTAAAGAAGAACACAAACGGAACGCCCAAACGCCCAAAATTCCAGTGGTCACTTCTTCGGTAAAACCGGTTTGGATCCTCAAGGTCATTGTACCGGTCGCTTAATTCCAGGTCTACACTTATTGAGTTCGCTTCTTCTATTACCTGCTGCAAACCCGAGGATATTATTTTTCCGCCGATCACATACACATAATTTGGATTATCTGCATTTTCCGGGTCCCTTCTGCCTATCATATCCACATTCAGGTTTGCAACGGTGTTTTCAATGGCAAAAATGGGATGATCGGAGTAGTACCTTGAGCCCAGTAACCCGACTTCCTCTGCGGCTACATGCAAAATTAACACACTGCGCTTAAGATCTGCCCCGGCTTGTTTGGCAGAGGTTAATGCCTGGGCCACATGAAGTAACCCGACCGTACCACTTCCATCGTCATCTGCACCATTGTTAATGGTATCGCCTGTCGAATCCGGAACTCCAATTCCAATATGATCGTAGTGCGAGCTTAATACGATAACCTCATTCTTAAGGGTGGAATCTGTTCCTTCTATAAATGCTACTACATTTTTGGAAGGTACTACGTTTTCTTCTATGTCCTGGTGGTAAATAAATTCATAGCCGGTTGGCTGTGCATTAAACCCGGCTGGCGACATTTTGATTTCGTCGGCTAAACCAGCTAATTCATCTGCACTTTCCATTCCCAATATTGCCGCTGCAAAACCAGGTTTAATCATGTGTACGGCAGCTTTCATTATCGATT
>JAKSCW010000135.1 GCA_022360375.1 Balneolales bacterium | reverse complement strand
CTGGTACTGTGAGAAGAGGTAGCAGCACGAGGAGTTCAGGAAGCTCTGGTACGGTACGAAGCGGTTCCTCAACCCGGTCATCAGGCAGTTCAGGTACGGTGAGACGAGGCAGCAGCACGAGGAGTTCAGGAAGCTCTGGTACGGTACGGAGCGGTTCTTCAACCCGGTCATCAGGTCGCTCAGGAACAGTAAGGAGTGGTTCCTCTGGTTCGGGCAGATCCTCTGCAGTGCGCAGTTCAGGTAATTCATCATCAAGAGGCAGTAGTTCTTCAGGAAGTAGAAGTCGTTCCGGAAGAGGTGGATAATTAAACCCAAAATTTATCATCTATAACAAATGAAAAGATTGTTTACCACACTCTTAGTGGGAGGAGTACTCTTAAGTTCATCAATAGCTGCACAAGATGGAACAAATCAAGTGAGTTATTTGAACCTTGCTCAACAGTTTAGTACGAATAATGTAAATGGTGATCCTGGCTCGTTAATTCTTCCTTCCGTTGCTCTGGGTAACGGCTATGGCAGTTATATCGATAACCCGGCAAGTGTAGCGTTATTGAATCAAAGCCATTTCAATTTTGGATACCTGGGGAATTTCACTAATTCAGATAGTGATTACCTGGGAACTTCATCTTCTTTGGAGAATCAAAGAGGGAGGCTAAGTAACATGGGGATTCTGTATTCTTACCCAACAGTTCAGGGCAGTTTTGTACTAGGGGGAGGATATAATTTGACGAGCACAGTTTCCCGTGATAATCTTTTGTCTGTACAAAATATGAATAGTTCAATAACGGATGCATTTGCAGATCCATTTAGCCAGTACAATTCTATTGCTTTCGAGACTTTTGCGATTGATTATCTTTACACAGACTCTGATGAATTGGGATCTATCTTCAGGGTAGGTTTTGCCCCCGGTGAATTTAACGGAATCTATCAGGATGCCGAGGTAACACAACGTACACGTATGGGGGAATTTTCATTATTTGGGGCTGCTGAAGTGGCAAAGAATCTTTTCGCAGGGGCTTCTTTCTCAGTTGTTGCAGGTAGTTATTCTTATGAACGAAGTTTCCTTGAGCAGGATATTACAAATTTATACAGCGGTGATTTTATCGTTTTTGGTGATGGGTCACCAGGTACAGATATTCGGAGTATAGAAACGTATGACGAGATTGATGCAGATATAGTAGGTACCACCATCCGAACCGGTCTTGTCTATAAGCTCTCATCAAACCTGAATATAGGAGCCAGTTATGTTCTGCCTACAAGGTTATTTATAAACGAAACTTATTATTCATACATAGAAACAGTTTTTGATGATAATTCTTTTGCCTTTGATTTTTTTGAAAGTGCAGCCGGCGATCCATTCGATTACGAAATACGTAAACCCGGACAGTTGAATCTGGGCGTGGCAATCGATGACTTAAGAGGACTATCTCTATCAGGTGCTGTTGAGTTTATTGACTACAGAGACACAGAAGTAATCTTAACTTCTGACGAAGACCTGTCCTTTACCGAAATAAGCAATTTAAGGGTTGAAGAAGGCATTATTGATAGCACCATAAATGCAGACTATAACTTTGTAGCTAATCTCAAATTCGGAGGAAAATATCGCTTCGAAAACAATCTTGAGGTGCGCACCGGATTCCAGGTGCTTCCCGGAAAGAGCAGTGTATTTAGTTCCGATAAATTCATTATTTCAGGGGGTTTTGGGTTTCCTGTTTATGAAGAAATCTATGTGGATATCACTACACAATATGCGCAATGGGATGATCGTTCAATTGTATATGAATACAATGACACGGTATCAGGTGCATTGGTTTCAGAATCCATTTCAGAGAGTTTTTCAGAATTGAATCTTTTAATAGGTTTGCGATTCAATTTCTAGCCTGAGATTATTGAAAAGGTATAAAACCTAAAACCTCCGTAGTTAGTTTTTAGAGGAAACCTTGTGAAAGAGGTTTCCTCTATTTTTTAAAGCATTTGTTGCCTATGTCCACCATGAGATTTTGAACTCTGATTCCAGAGGCTTATTTATTCACTTCTAAGAATTTCTAGTGGGGGGCGGTGGTGTATTCCACGAGTATTCATTAATCCAATTAATAAAACCAACGCGATAAGAATACCAGCTTCAGTAGCCAGAAGCAGATAGTTGGGTGTGAAGTCGATATCAAAATAGAAAATGGCAAGTAGCGCACTGCTACCTACAGAAAGTGAAAGACCGATAAAAGCGGCCAAAATTCCAAGAAAAGCATATTCAATAATCTGTATTTGAACTACCTGCTTTTGGTTGGCTCCAAGCGTACGAAGAAGCACCGATTCCCTAATTCGCTGGAAACGGCTGGTAGCTGCTGAACCAACCAGTACAATTAATCCCGTGATGATGCTGAACAGTCCTATAAATTGAATTACAAAAGTAACCCGATCAATAAACTCCCGGATGGTTCCAACAATTTGGCTGACATCAAGCGCAGAAACGTTCGGGAATGCCAAAACAATTTGTTGCTGAACCGCTATGCTTGCCTCACGACTTGGAGTTCGAACGGTTGTAGCAAAGAATTGAGGAGCGGGTTCGAGAACTCCTGTTGGGAAAACCACAAAAAAGTTTGGCTGAGGTGTTTGCCAGTTAACCATCCGCGTGCTGGAAATGTACGAAGTTATAGGAATTCCTTGTACATCCCATACAATCGTGTCCCCTAAAGCAACATCCAGATCTTCTAAAATATCCTGAGAAACAGAAACCGGGACAATGCTCCCGAATTCTGAAACGGATCCAATAAATTCTCCATCTAGCAGGGTTTCTGTTTCTACCAATGAATCTCTGTAAGTAGACCGGTATTCCCGGGTTAATGCCCAGCGGGAAGCGGTTCGGCTTGTATCGCTCAGTATAGCTGAAATATCGCGATTTTGGATGGACTGAAGCCGCATGGTAACAATAGGTACATTTTGCATTATGTCCATTCCATTTTCTTCCAGAATAGAATTTACACCTTCATTTTGATCGTATTGAATATCAAATAAAGCAAGGTTGGGTAATTCATTTTCTCCATCAAAGCTGATGGTGCCTAGAAGCATATCCTGTGTAAGATATAAGGAGCTAATAAGCGTAACTCCCAGTCCAAAGGTAAGCAGTAACGTGCTCGTCTGGTTATTAG
>JAKSCW010000587.1 GCA_022360375.1 Balneolales bacterium | reverse complement strand
ATGGAAGGGGGCAAATTCTTGAGTTTCTTTTTAGGTGAAGAAGAATACGCCATTGAGATTTTAAAAGTACAGGAAATTATCGGTTTGTTACCTATTACACCGGTTCCTAAAATGCCTAAATATGTTCGTGGTGTTCTGAATTTACGGGGAAAAATCGTACCGATCATGAATTTAAGAGTGCGATTCAATCTTCAGGAAGTGGAAGATACCGAAGAAACCTGCATCATTGTTGTACAAGATGAAAAACAGCTTATGGGTGTTGTAGTAGACAAGGTTTCAGAAGTAGCAGACATAGAGTCTCATCAGATAGAAGAAGTTCCTTCTTTCGGTATTGAAGGAAATAGCGACTACTTATCAGGTATAGCCAAGATAAAGGAATCAGTTAAAATGATCATCGACGTCCATAAAGTAGTGTTCGACGTACCTGAAGAAGTTAGCAGCGCTGGCAAGGCTGCTTAAGATGAACCCTTAAAAATCCAAACTAAAGCGAAATGTTATCTGACCACAGAAGGGAATCGGTATATTCTGTAAACACTCCAAAATGGACCATCGGTAAAAAAATAATGCTTCTGTCACTGGCGGGCACGTCAGTTACTTTTTTAATAGGGGCAATTGCATTTTTTAGCCTTAATAGAATAAGTAATCACACCGAGGAGTTGGTTTCCGTAAACCTTGTGGAATGGAAGGTAGCAAATAATATAGAGGCTACCGGCCGCGAAATCGGATACAACCTGATGAAGTATGCGACCTGGGATAACCCTCAGGATTGGGCCCAGGTAGAAACCGGATTACAACAGCTTGCCTATAATATAGACTCATTAAGTCTTCTTGCTGAAACTCACGATTTGGAAGAAACCAAACAAAATGTAATTGCGATACAGGAAAGCTTAGAGGATTACAGAGTATCCATAAATTCTTTCTACGAGGCGTTATCCGCATTGAATAGATTCAAGGAATCAACCGTCGAGTCATCTGATGACTTTACTGCAAGTGTAAATGATTATCTCGAAATTGCAGATGCCGGCTTACAGAACTTAGGCTCCGGGGCGTACACAAACGAAGTTCAAAGGATTGAGAAAGCAAAAGAACTGGAAGCGAGGAATACGGAGTTAATCAAAGAATTGTGGGAAAATATAGGGCTGAATAATACCGAAAACCTTGAAGCAATCGAGGAAAGTGTTAACCAATTACGCATAGAATTTGGAGATCTTTTAAATGGGGTGTCATCTCCGGACGGCGAAATATATCTAACTATTGCCCTGGCAACATTAAATGACAATGTTGAGATTATTAAAGGAATGGTTGATGCTGCGAAAGTTGAAGAGGTTTCAAACAGGCAACGAGAAGAGGCATTTTCAACGATCCTGACTAATGCGATTACCCTGGCAGAGGTTTCTGAAAATGCCACTTATGAAAAAGCAGAATCAACCAGCAACATCGTTGTTACAGTTAAAACAATATTGGTTATCGTTGCTATAATTGCAGGTTTTGTCGCTCTTGGAGTGGGAGGGGTGATTGGAAGATCTATAACCTCTGTGCTGAAACAAATAATTGAACAGCTTACTACCGGGGCCAAAGAAGTAAAGTCTTCAGCCGAACAGCTTTCCGGAGCAAGCCAACACCTGGCATCTAATGCAAGTAAACAAGCTGCCAGCCTGGAGGAAACATCTTCTTCCCTGGAAGAAATGTCATCTCAAATTAAACAGACAGATGAAAATTCTACCGAAGCTGAAATAGCTATGCAAGATGCAAAGCCATTGGTTGAGCGGGGCGTAGACGCAATGGGAAGAATGAACCAGGCTATGGAAGAAATCAAGGATTCTTCGAATGAAACCTCAAAAATCATTAAAACTATTGACGATATTGCATTCCAAACAAACCTGTTAGCTTTAAATGCAGCCGTTGAAGCAGCACGGGCTGGAGAAGCCGGAAAAGGATTTGCTGTAGTTGCTGAAGAAGTT
>JAKSCW010000538.1 GCA_022360375.1 Balneolales bacterium | reverse complement strand
TTTTTCCGGAATGGTTCCTCTACATTCATCATTGCTATTGCCATTCCAATTTCAATTATAGCCACTTTTGGTTTGTTGTATTTCAGTGATCTCACATTGAATCAGATGAGTTTTGGTGGGTTAGCTCTTGGGGTTGGCTTGATTGTAGACAACGCCATTGTGGTGCTGGAAAACATCATCCGCCGGCGTGAGGAAGAAGGCGATGATTTAGATGTGAGTGCATTAGTTGGAACCAAACAGGTTGCCGGTGCCATCACTGCCTCCACCTTAACGACCATTGTAATTTTCCTTCCGGTTGTATTCATGCAGACTATTTCCGGGTTACTTTTCCAGCAGCTGGCACTGGTGGTGGTATTTGCGCTGTTATGTTCATTACTGGTTGCTCTTACCTTAGTACCCATGCTTTCCAGTAAATTCCTTTCCGTTAAAAAGAATTCAAAAAAGGAAAAGAAAGACTGGTTCAGTAAGATATTCAACAAATTGGAAGCCCGCTATTCTGTGTGGTTAAGAGTTGCTCTTCGCCACCGACTCACTGTATTTGGAATCACCGCATTTTTAATTGTCGGGGCTTCTGTTCTGGGGCAATTCGTTCCGGTTGAATTGGCTCCGCAAACAGATGCCGATGAAATCAGTATCGATCTTGAAATGGCGGATGGAACAAACATTGCCGTTCAAAACCTGTACTTAAAAGAACTGGAGCAAATTGTACTTGCTCATCTACCCATGGATGATGTAAAGAACTTTACTACAGAAGTTCGTGACGGACGCGCTGAAATCGAAATTGCGATGGTTCCTGCGAGTGAGCGATCCGGAAACACTTCCGAAATTGCTAACGAAAGCCGAAAAAATGTAGAAGGAGTGGTTCCGGGAGCCGACATTAGGGTTCGGGCACAATCCGGCCTGTGGATTCTTCGACGGATTTTTGGAAGCGGTGACGGAGACGAAGCCCTTCAAATCCAGCTTCGGGGATACGACATTGAGAAGTCGTACGAACTTGCCCAAAGGATTCAGCTTGAGCTGGAGTCTATTCCGGGAATTGTAGATTCGCGCGTTGGGCGAAGTGAAGGCCGCCCCGAACAACGTATCCAATTCGATCGTGAAAAAATTGCTGACCTTGGTTTATCTGTAAGTTATGTAGCAGGTGTAATTCAAACCAATTTAGGCGGAAGCCAGGCCGGTTCATATCGCGATGGGGGTGA
>JAKSCW010000098.1 GCA_022360375.1 Balneolales bacterium | reverse complement strand
GGGTGGCAGCAGGCAAAAAGTATCCTCAGCTGACTATCTTTTATTTCATGTTCTAAAAAAAGCTCCTCTACCTCTTCTTTTATTATTTCTGAAGCAATCTCATTGTTTTTTCTTTCATGGCGTTTCTTTTTTAACAACTCGTTAATGATGCTGTTTTTAGCTACCGTCATTAACCAGGCCTCAGGATTTTCTGGCACTCCTTTTACCGGCCAAAGTTTTAGCGCTTTCAAAAAGCTCTCTTGAATGATGTCTTCGATAAGCTCTGCATTTTTAAACCCGAACTTACTCGTCAATATTGAAGCCATCTTCCCCGACTGCTGCCGAAAAAGATGATCCACAATATTTTTTTCAACGGACATTCGCTTACATTTTCATAATTTCGCGCACTTCAACAAACCCATCGTGCCTAAGAATAGGGCAACCTTTCGACAGTTCAGTCGCTTCATCCAAACTGTTTGCGTTTATAATGTAGAACCCGCTAACCAGCTCTTTAGCTTCAACGAATGGGCCATCGGTTACCAGTTTTTCTTTACCCCGAACAGTTTTTGCAGGGTAGTGGAGTGGTTCCCCGGAAACATAATGCCCCCCAAGTTTTTGTATCCAGGCGCCGTGTAATTCAAATTCCTTTTGGTAATCTTCAGGAGACATATTGGTATATGTACCCTCTGATTCAAACAAAATTAGCATATATTTATTCATAGTATTCCAGACAAATTAGTGTTGATGTTCAACCTGATAACAGTTTCTCCAGTAAAACCGGGACATTATGACCACCAATAAATTAAATTTCTTCTCAAAAGAAAATCCTCCTGCAGAAGAAGTAGACCTGCTTCGTGCAGCACTCCGGGCTTACAATATATCTGCTGCCGGGCAAAAGGAATATTCTAACCTTATGTTCTCCGTGTTTACAGAAAAAAAAGAATTCGTTGGAGGAGTTTTTGGAAATATTGCATGGGAATGGCTCCATATAGACTTGCTTTGGGTACACCCTCATTATCGTGGAAATGATATAGGAACCAAGCTTATGGATATGATTGAAGAAGCCGCCAAGAAGAAAACGATTTTCCGGTTCCGTTTAAATACAGCAACCTTTCAGGCACTGGAGTTTTATCAAAAAAGAGGGTACGAAATTGCCGGTGAGATTGAAGATATGCCCCCTGGTCATTCTACTTTTTTTCTTAAAAAAGTAGACGAATTATAGCTTTAAGTGTGCCGCCATTTTTTGTTGAAGATCAGCAGGATTAAATGGTTTTGTTACAAAATCGTCCATTCCGGAGGAGTATACCTGTTCCCTTACTTCTTTGAGTGCTGCGGCAGTCAGAGCGATTATCGGTATTTGCCGCTTTTTTGCATCGGAAAGGCTCCTGATCTTTTGAGTGGCTTCATATCCATCCATCAATGGCATTTGCAGGTCCATGAGGATTAGATCAAAGTTCTTGCTCTTCACCTGATCAAGGGCTTCCTCTCCATTTTCAACCATCGTGAGGTTAATTTCCCATCGCTCCAAAAATCGCTGCATTACTTTTTGATTCACAATGTTGTCTTCTGCTAACAGTACTTTTATTCCTCTGAGAATACCTTCCTCTGTTTTTGAGACCACACTCCCGGTATCCAGCACGGAAGTGCCTTCACCTTTCGCGAAAGCAATTTCTACAAAAAACGTACTGCCTTTCCCTTCCTCGCTGTCAACACTAAGTTTTCCGCCTTGTAGTTCAGTGAGTTGTTTACTTATAGTGAGTCCTAAGCCCGTTCCTCCGTACAGTCGCTTGGTACTACCGCTTGCCTGGGTAAAGCTCTCGAAGATGGTTGCCAGCCTGCTTTCCGGTATTCCAATTCCAGTATCATGAACAGAGAATTCCAGATTAATTGAATCCCCATCTTCACTAATTGTGCGCACATTGAGAGAAACATATCCTTTCTCTGTAAACTTCAGGGCATTACTTAATAAATTATTTAATATCTGGGTAAGGCGAGCAGGATCTCCTATAAGTGCATTGTGAATGGTATCCTCAATATTACTTTTAAGCTCAATTCCCTTGTTAACTGCCATTACTTTGAAACTCTCCATAATGGTGCTCAGCAAACGATCCAGATAAAATTCGGTTTCCTCGAATTCAATTCTTCCTGCTTCTATTTTGGAAAAATCGAGAACATCATCGATGAGGGTGAGCAATGTTTTACCGGAGAAATCAAGAATGTTTAACGGTTCCAGTTGATCTTCTCTCGGTTCTTCTTTTTGGAGAAGATGAGTCATCCCCATGATGGCATTCATCGGGGTTCTTATTTCGTGGCTCATTGTTGCCAAAAACTCAGATTTCGCTTTCGTGCTCTGCTCTAATTGAATCCGTGCTTTTTCCAGTTCAGAAATATACCGCTCAAGTTTCTGCTGGTTAAGGCTCAATTCCTTATTCAGATCGATTTCTTTTTCAAGAAGCTCTACCGTTTTACTTTCAGCGCTTTCTTTAAACTCAGAGAATGTATTAAAAATTATCCATGTGGTAACAAAAGCCGCCGTTAATACACTCCATCTTATAATTGAAAATCCATCTTCCGAAAGAACTACCTGTTCAAAAATGATGTAATCAAGCACAAAATAGGAAGCTATAGAAAGGGCAATGGATACATTTCTAAGCCGGATATGTTTGGCATCAAAAAGCAGGATTGAAAGTCCCATGGTGGGGATAAAGAAAGCTTGTATCAGAGCTTCACTTCCAAAAACAGAACTCAGAATAATGATGCCTATGTCTATATAAAGGATGTGTAACAGCTTGGCAGTATTTGCATACCCTTGTTTGGCTAAAATCGGGATGAGCCCAAACGCCAGTGCCTCAGAAAGAAAAAACCATGTTAGAGATACAGAATCGTTAAAGTAAAAAGGGATAAGAAAAAGAACACACACCAGAAGCAAAAAGAAGGAAACCCGGTTCATAATTTTTATCCCCGGTTGCTGAATTTCTTCTAATGGATCTACAAAAAACTTTTTACGTTTCTTTAGATGTTCAATTCCAGTAAGTGAGAATTTTTCAGCCATAATCCTAAGATTCCTAACAAACGGCTTTATTCAATTTGCCTTAAGATGCTAATTTTGTCTTAAATGCCATAGCATAGATTTTCATTTGTTTTACCATGGAAGCCAATCCATTTGCTCTTGTAGGTGATAAATGTTGCGCCATACCTATTTTATCAATGAATTCCGGTTGATTCGCCAATATCTCATCAGGAGTGTTTCCTGAATAGAATCTCACCATAAGAGCTACTAACCCCTTAGTTATTGCAGCGTCGCTGTCTGCTTTAAAAATTATTTTGTCATCCTGAAGTTCTGCTGTTAACCAAACCCTGCTTTGGCAACCCTTAACCAGATTTTCATCTACCCGGTCTGCTTCATCAATGGAAGGGAGTTTACTTCCGAGCTTTATGATATGCTTGTACTTTTCGGTCCAATCTTCGAAAAGACTGAATTCTCTGATGATTCGATTCTGAACTTCTGAAATCGTCACTTTTCCTTTTAATATACTGATTCTGGCTTCTTTAAATAAAAAAAGCCCACCAAGTGAGCTTCTTTTATTGGAAATAGCATAGCTTAATATTCTTTCAACTCCAGCTTCACAACAGACCGAACCGTTTCAACAGTTGAGTGTGATTCATCCCAGATAGGCTTGAAAGATTGAAGCATGTCCAGATATTCACCAGCAGATGATTTGTATCGACAATTTTCGGTACTTGCTTCTCCATTAAATGCGTTGGTAACAGCATTCATTACCCGGTCCAAATCCTCAGCATGAACCACTTCATTCAAACCATTTTCGAAAAGAAGTGTTTTATCAAATCCTGTAATTTCCTCAAATGCTTCTGTTACAAACGTGCATATAATTTCGCCGTCTTTTTCATCTGAATAACCAAATTTAATGCTGAATTCTTCTCTTCGTTTTAGTAATTCATCAAAATCGGTTGTGAAGATAGCTTTTGCCGTTTCTTTCTTTTCAGTAACATCACGTTGATAGGAAACCCAATGTGTAGCTTCACCTTCGCTGTTAATCAGGGGATGAATGTCCCACTGGTTAATGAATTCACTACCATCTTTTCTATAGTTAATGGTATGCCCAAAGAAAGCCTGACCTTCTATCAATCTCCTTTTCAAACGATCCAGAATTTTCCGATCCGTTTTAGGGCCTTGCAGAATTCTGGGGGTTTTTCCTATTACTTCTTCTTTGGTATAACCAGTCATGTCGGTAAATCCCTGGTTAACGTATACGATGATCGGGCCGGGTTTTTCTAAATCTAATTCCGTGATTAAAATGGAGTCATAGTCATTTCGGATGGCATTTTCCAAAAGCTCTACATGAGTTTTTGCCTGCGAAAATTTTGAGTATAAATTCTTGAAAATTTTTTCCAGACGAACATATGATTCGTCATTCTTTGATAAATCTTTAAGTTCTTCGAGAATATGTTTCTCTTCGTTACCCATTGATTAATTAATTACTTACTAATTTTATCGTTAATACACTCCATCATCTAAACTTATCCATTTTTTAT
>JAKSCW010000145.1 GCA_022360375.1 Balneolales bacterium | reverse complement strand
TTTTATTCTTGTATATCAATAAAAATGGAGTTGCGTAATGAAAGTTCTGGTTGTTGGAGGAAATTTTGCAGGCTCCACTGCCGCTTTGGAAATAAAGCGCAAACTAGGCAAAAAGGTGGAGGTTACGCTTATCGACCGCAACCCCGACTTTGTATACGTACCCTCGCTTATCTGGGTACCCATTGGTCGCCGCGAAGTAAAGGATATTACCGTTAGCCGCAAAGGGGTTTTGGAAAAAAAAGGAATAACTTTTGTACAGGATACAGCCCTTAAAGTGGAAACAAACAGGAATACCGTTATTTGTGAGCACGGTGAATATGGTTACGACCATTTAGTAATTGCCACCGGTCCCAAAGTAGTATTTGACGAGGTGCCCGGGCTTAAAGATCATTGCAGCTATATTGGTACTCCTCCCGGTGCTATGAAAACCCGTGAACAATTGGAAGAATTCAAGAACAATCCCGGGCCAATTGTAATTGGTGCCACCCAGGGAGCCGGATGTATGGGTGCAGCGTATGAGTTTATTTTCAATGTAGATAAATGGCTGCGTGAGGAGAAGATTCGCAAGAAAGTAGAATTACATTGGGTAACTCCGGAGCCTTTCCTTGGTCACTTCGGTATTGATGGCATGCCACTCGGCGAAACCATGCTGAAAGGGTTCATGAAGATGTTCGATATCAAGTACCACACTTCTGTTGCTGTAAAAGAAGTAACAGAAAACAGCGTGGAGCTAAGCGATGGTACCGTGATTGAATCTGGTTTTAAAATGTTAATGCCTCCGTTCGTTGGGGTAGATTTTGTGGCCAATTCTGAGGGATTGGAAACCGGGCCAAATAAATTCATCCCAATCTTGCCTAACTATCGTCACCAGACGTTGGAAAATGTATGGGCCGCCGGGCTGGCTGTAAATGTGAAGCCTCCGTTCGAACAGGGAGAGGTTCCGTTCAGTGTGCCAAAAACCGGGTTCCCGAGCGATGTGACCGGTAAAATTGTGGCCGAAAATATCGTGAAAACCATAAAAGGCAAGGGCAAATTGAAGGAAAAAGCCTGGGGTGATATTCCCGGACTATGCGTTATGGATGCTGGTAAAAAGGAGGTGGTGATTGTAAGTAATCACCTGTTTAAACCCCGGATTTTTGCCATCATGATTCCCAATGTTATCTTCGACATCAATAAAGTGCTGTTAGAGAAATACTTTATGTGGAAACTGCGGCACGGGTTAAGTTATTTGCCATAATTCATCTGTATAACCCCTCGGAAATAACGAGGGGTTATTTTTTAATTCTTCTTACTTCTGCAATACATAGGCAGGTTTTAAATCTGCACTGAATCAGGTTCTGAAGAATCGGGTTGAAACAGATTTTCCCGAAATCTTTTGTATCTGTAAAGCTATTAAGAACTTAACTTTTTGACACTTTTGGCCGACAATTACACCAAACACTAGTGGCAAAAATGTTAGCAAACGCGCTCACACATCAAATAGGTCAGGATATAGAAGTCGTCGGTCAGGGAGAAAACTCCTTCTCGATCGAGGTATACAAGAACTTTGTTACTGTAGACCGCCAGCATAAGCACACTTCTTTGATTGAATCAAAAACAATCAAAGTGGAAAAAGATGTAATCATATATATCCATAGAAGTAGAAATGATGCTTATAACCTGGAATGTAAATGGCTATGGAGAAAACCAACTGTTTTCGAAAATCTGACTTTTGAACAAGCCAACAAATTAAAGGTTATCATTTCCCGGGTTGCAACATCGCTTCGTAGTTTAGCAATGGCTAAAAGCACGCTGGAAGGAATCAGGGTGGGAAGGCAAGTGTGGGCAAAGCATGATATTAATCTTGATATGGGGCTGGAATGCAGGACCTTACAATCAGATATTGGTAGCCGGGAAGTGAACCGAACCTATAACTATAGGGGAGCAGAACGCATTGAGGCGAATTTCCCCGGGTGGAGAATTCCTACCGTTCAGGATTTCAATGATCTGGCTTCTTTTTTCAGGCGGCACCTGTTTACTGAGCTAACCGGAAAATTAAACTTCGGCTTTCATGGCTTTGATTCCGGGGTTATTCCTAAAAAAGAAATAGATATTTTCCTGGGGTTAAATCCAGCGTTGCAGGCTGAAAATGGAGGTTTCTACTGGACTTCAGATTTAGATGGTTTTGAGCCTGAAAAAGATAACTTCGGGAATCGAAAATACTTTTATCTAAACCGATTAACCCGTGATACTGCCATTAAAGATTCAGCAAATGTGAACGACAATTTTTTCAGTCTCAGGCTTATTCGCAGATAATCCCTCAGAGTGGAAGAATTTGCAGGAATAAAAAGTTACAGAGAAATTTTTTTTTGGCTCTTGACTCTCCCCTTACGTTAGTTCCTATTTTAGAAGAAATAATCTAAAACGATGGATAGATATTCAGTAAGTCAGTTAGCGAGAATTTCGGGTGTTTCCATCCGAACGCTTCATCATTACGATAAAATCGGGTTATTGAAACCCTCTTACAGGGCTGAATCGAATTACCGGTATTATGGAGAAGCAGAACTGCACCGGTTACAGCAGGTTCTCTTTTTTAAAGAATTGGGTTTTCCATTAAAAGAGATTACACCCATCCTGGATGACCCGGAATTTGACCGCGTTCGTGCCCTGAGGATTCAGCGAATCCAATTACTGAAGCAACAAGAACGCTTACAAACCCTGTTGAATACTATTGATAAAACCATACAAAACGCAGAAGAGGAAAAAACTATGAACGAGGAAGAGCTATATGATGGGTTCTCTGAGGAAGAAAGGGAAGCCTGGAAGGAAGTAGAAGGAAAATATGAACTGGAAGTTGTGCAGGAAGCCCGTAGCAATGCCAAAGCTCTTGGGAGAGAAGGAATAGAAGGAGTTCAGGCCGAAATGGAAAATATTGCCCGGCAAATGGCACAACTACTCGGAACACCGGTCCATTCTGAAGAAGTTATTTCGTTAATGAAAAGGCAGCATGAAGCAAACGAAGCGTTTTACAAAACCTCTGGTGAAATGTTCAAAGGTTTGGGAGAGATGTATGTTTCTGATCAAAGATTTACTCAATTTTATGATAAGTATGCTCCCGGCACCGCTGAATTTATGAGAGATGCAATGGCCTATTATGCTGATCATGTGCTAAATTAGCAAAAAAGGCTGCAAGTGACGTAGGGCAAAATACGTGCTCTCCGGAATGCGGGTGAGTCAAGCACTAAATTCCCCTCTGAAAAACATGTAGCCAATTATTTGTACTACACTGAAACAAGTGCACATCGGATCTCCCAATACTGTTTTGATTTGTTCATAGCGTATTCGAAATAAATCGATTTCAGGCTTCACTCCAATTTTCCAGATTCTAATTTTTTTGATCCAGAATTAATACGATTTTATAGCTAATCAAGCTTTAGACAAAAATTAGGTTTCAGCTCCGTAATCGGCGCTTTATAGTTATTCACTTTTTAACTGCCGTAGTATTAAATGAAGTATTCTACAGTTGGCTATCTTATTGTTATAAGTACCTTATTCCTTGTATTTTGTACCTCACCCCCTCAACAGTCTATCCCGTATACGCTGGTTCCATACTCAGGAGATATCCGGGTTGAGCAATTTGATTCCACCATTACTGATGTAAACCGCTTTAATTATAACAACCAGGTATTTAAGGTTGGCAATCAATTCAGGTACAGTTATGAGTACATAAGTACTGAAGGAGATACCTTAGCGTTTCAATTCACAGAAGGCGAAGAGTGGGAATTTGTACCTTCGGGTGCCCCTGAAAGAATAACCGGAATT
Source organism: Balneolales bacterium (assembly GCA_022360375.1). Classification (GTDB taxonomy): domain Bacteria; phylum Bacteroidota; class Rhodothermia; order Balneolales; family Balneolaceae; genus HXMU1420-13. Next base: position 3,548 of record JAKSCW010000145.1, on the reverse strand, counting down.
TCTATTTCGGTAAATGATGGGTTGTCGCCATTTGACCAATGGTATCCTGACTATAACCAAACGGTGATCAGTTACACCTATGAGCCTCAGGAATCGTATAATGCGACCGGCGCCATCGAAAATGAGGCTAATGTGTGGATTCATCCACCCCGGCAGGGATTGATGAAAATCCTGGAGCTTAATCCTTTTCCTTATGTTGAATATCCACTTGAAATATTAAATGATTGGTCCTGGAGTGTTCAGATAGGGAATAGCTGGGCTGATGAACGGTGGGCAACCTGGGATAGCACGTTAACCAATACGGCTACGTATCAATTGCTAAGCCGGGAAACAAAAGAAACCCGCTTTGGTGAACTTGTTGTGTATACGATTAATGCAGAGGCAGTGAACGAAATCGGGAGTAGTGAGGCTGAATTTGAGTTTTCTGAACCTTACGGGTTTCTTGAAATGAGATTTATCAATATTGATGGATCCAGGTTGACTTTGACATTAGATGAGGTCAACTTCTAGTAATTAATCTGGGGACGACTGTTATGGTCAAAAATGTTGGGATGATAGATCGGATAGCCCGGTTTCTGGTAGCTTTGTTTCTGGCAGAAATAGGCTTGTTCCGTTTAAACGGGTTGGAAGGAAATGTTTCCGGGATTGTTGTAGCTATTATCAGTTTAATCCCGTTATATATGGTAATTACAAGATCCTGCTTCGTGTTCAGGTGGTTCAGATTTCATTCTCTCTCAAATGTGGAGCTTTTGAAGTTTGGCGATCCTTATAAGAAGAAAGATAAAAAGCCTACCTAGATAGTGCTTCGTTCAAATCTTCTTCGGTTAGAACCGGGAAAAATTGCCTCAAAATCTGTTTATAGTAATCGACTTCTTGTTGATTCGAAGGAGAAACGTATTCCTGTATTAACCCAATTTCGATTTGCCGAAGTTGTGAATTGGTAAATGCAGAATTTATTGCGGGTAATAGATTTGTGCTTTGTTGCGCAATCCTTTCCATGATATCTGCCCGATCTTCATATCGATTTCTGAAACGCCGGAAATCGCGAAAGTTATTTTGAAGTTCGAATATCATGAGCGGCTCTTCTCTGATTTCTTCGGGAACTATGGTCTGCCTTTTTGCGAATTCATGTAAGTCAACTTCTACATGTTGCAATTTCTGTAATTCCTGATAAATACCAGCCAGAGCCGCATTCAATTCAAAATCAATGACAGAGGCATCCGACGAAAGTGCGTACTCTATTGCGGTGTAATCATACTGAGGTTGTATAAATCTCCAATTTGAAAGGTCAGGGTATCTGCCATCATTAATTTGTTCATCCCATTCGGTCAGGTTATCACGACTGGCATACCCAGGAAAGAAAAAACGGAATTGCTCCAAATCTTCTTTCACACCAATCATAACGCGTTCTTTTTCGGCATCAATTTTCCGGTTTTCGCTATAGCTCTGTAGCACAAATGCCAGGTAGACCCCAAGAAATACGATGATGAGTTCCAGGATCAGGAATTTGAATCCCTGCCTGGAAAAGAACTCAAATGACCACTGGATCCGGCTCATTATTCCATTACTAATTCTTCTTTCTGTCCTTTAAGAATGTCGGGAACACAATCTTTTATTACCTCTCCCAATGCTTCAATAAAGTTTTCTTTCAGGAACTCACGAGCAAAAACCAAACGAATTTTCCGGGTTGGAATAGGATCCATGAATTCTTTGATTACTCCATTTGCACAACGTGTATCGTGGTCTTCCATGGAGAGGAAGGGCATTAAGGTTACTCCAAAATCCTGCTCAACCAATCGTTTCAATGTTTCCAGGTTTCCGCTTTCAAAGGTAATCTGGCCCTTGTTAATTTTTTGGTTATCCCGCTTGCAAAGTTTCATGACCTGGTCCCGGAAACAGTGCCCTTCGTTCAATAACCATAAATTTTCATTAAATAAATCCTCTAGCTGAAGTTTAGGTTGCGATGAAAACTTATGACCGGTTGATACATATCCAAGGAAGGGTTCCAGGAATAGTTCTTTTTCGAATAAATTCTGATTTGTAGCCGTTGCAATAATTCCTACATCCAATTCGTCATGGTGAAGGGATTCGGTAATTTCGGAAGTGAGTGCTTCTTCAAAAATCAGTTCCACTTTTGGATATCGGGTGGTAAACTCTTTTAAGAATAAAGGAACCAAATAGGGAGCAACGGTGGGGATGATCCCAACTTTAAGTGTTCCTTTCAGCTCTCCATCTTCAACGCCGGCTAAATCCTCGATGTGTTTAGCATCATGAAGTATAATTTTAGCCCGGGCTATGATCTTTTCTCCAACTTCAGTGGGAATAACCGGAGTTTTAGATCGATCAAAAATTAGTACTCCCAACTCATCTTCCAATTTTTGTATTTGCATGGAAAGCGTTGGCTGAGTGATATAGATATTCTGTGCCGCGGTGGCAAAGTGCCGATACTTGTCAACCGCTACAATGTAAGAGAGCTGGGTAAGAGTCATGACTTTTTTTTCTAGGTTATCAATTCCTCAATTCATTAACAAGTATTTCCCAGGCACAGTTTGCTATTATTTGCGCCCCTTTTTTATTGGGATGAGAATCATTTGGAATCTGGATTGCTAAAATATCTCCTTCGAGATTGTTCTGTAAACAAGGGGTAATATCATGAAAAATTTCATTTTCTTTCCATTCCGAGTTTAGCATGAATTTGTAGAACTGTTCATCATATTCTGAAATATCTTCCCGGTCATAAAAACCGGTAGTTAGAATTTTAAAGGAACAGTTGTTCGTAAAACACCAGTTCTCCAGTTCCTTTAAAAGCTGATCGCCCAATTCTGTTGAGTAACCTGTTTCCGGAGAAAAATCGCTGTCAGAAGGGATTGGTACTTCTGTTTTATCTGGGTTGAACCCGGATGTTAAATCATCAAAATAAATGTTTTTCCATAAAAACTTAATGATCAGATTTGCTAATTCGGAGTGGGCTTGCAGCCAGTTATACCATTTTTTTTGATTCAAAGCATGGTATGCTTTTGTTGGTTCCCATCTTTGTGAACGGATAAGAGAATCCGGGGTGGTTTTATCTAGTATGAACAAATTCTTTGAGAGAGCACGATTTATATCATCGTAATTCAAAAAGTAGATTAAATAGTCTGGCTGTATTTCTGTGCCCTTGTGTTCCAGCCAAAGAGGCCAATCTGCTAAACCAGCACCTCCTGTGCCTCCATTTAAGAATTTGTACGAATCCTTGTAGATCGAATCACTTAGTGCCTGAAGTTTATGTACAAAGGTATGTTCTTCCTGTAGAAGCAAACCGAACGTAAAGGAATCGCCTATAAGTAAAACATTTTCTTTTTTGAGATCAGGTGAATCTCCCCTCAAGCCTTCTTTGGAAAATGAATAGATGGCCCTTTCACCATTAAGTTCCTGAAAGGAATCACCCCCAGACTGGTTCATTACAAAACCTGATTCATGCATTTCAATCCAGGTAACCATTTTGTCCTGAGGAAGGAGGACTCGAATAAGCATTTCAGCAAATAGGAGACTTAAAAAAAGGCTGGCAA
>JAKSCW010000095.1 GCA_022360375.1 Balneolales bacterium | reverse complement strand
ATCCTTGATAAAATCTTTTAAAACCTTTGCGGGGGCAGATAACTCGTCTTCAACAAAAGCGAATCCATTTTGCTCAGTAAGAGTTGGGATGATATCATCATATCCGCCAACTTCTTCCATTGCAAGCTTCATCAACTTGTTCTTATAAACTTTGAAGAAGACATTTCCCTTACGAAATGCACCTCGTAGCTCGTTAGCTTCCGCCACAGACATTCCCGTATAATTGGCAATGTACACAGCGTTTGAATTACGCAGGTTTTCCGTGATTTCGTCTAATACCGCTCGTTTTTCTGCAGTAGGCATTTTTCAATTCCTCCTAATTAAGCGATGTAACTGCGGTTCTGCTTATTGGGATACTTGGGCCCATGGTAGTGCTCATATACACACTTTTTACGTAGGTACCTTTTGCGGAAGAAGGCTTCAATTTCATTACCGTTTGAAGGAATGCTTCAGCATTTTCTTTTAACGCATCTGAATTGAAACTTGCCTTACCGATTGCAGTGTGCAAGATTCCAGCCTTATCAACTCGGAAATCGATTTGACCAGCTTTTACTTGTTTTACTGCAGCACCAACATCCATGGTAACTGTTCCACTTTTTGGATTCGGCATTAAGCCGCGCGGCCCCAAAAAGCGACCAAGCTTACCGAGTTTCCCCATTACATCTGGCGTGGCAATGATAACATCGATATCTGCCCAACCGCCTTCAATTTGTTCTATATATTCATCAAGCCCAACATGATCAGCGCCAGCTTCTCGAGCTTCATCTTGTTTTGCCGGGTTTACTAATGCTAGTACCCGAACCTCTTTACCAGTTCCGTGAGGCAAGCTCACTGTACCGCGCACCATTTGATCAGCATGTCGAGGATCAACACCTAAACGGATGTCAATATCAACGGACGCGTCAAATTTGGTGACAGAGGTTTTCTTAACAAGATCGCACGCTTCTTCCAGAGAATATTCTAACTCCGGATTGATATGTGCTGCTGCTTGTTGATATTTCTTTCCTCTTTTTGCCATGAGTACAATACCTTTATAATTCGCGATTTACTCTAAGACCCATACTTCGAGCCGTACCAGCAATCATTTCTGCAGCAGCTTCCACGTCGAACGCGTTAAGGTCCTCCATTTTCTGCTCTGCAATATCCTTGCATTGGCTCCAGGTAACAGTCCCAACCTTTGTACGGTTAGGTTCACCCGAACCGGATTTGATTTTTGCAGCTTGTTTTAACAGTACTGGTGCAGGCGGAGTTTTCGTTTTGAAGCTAAACGACTTGTCTGCGAATACTGTAATTTCAACTGGAATAACCGTTCCGGTTTTGTCCTGAGTCTTAGCATTAAAGGCTTTACAAAACTCCATAATATTGATACCCGCCTGACCGAGAGCCGGTCCTACAGGAGGAGCAGGGTTAGCCTGCCCGCCTACAATCTGGAGTTTCAGGATTCTTTCAACTTTTTTAGCCATGGATTCTCAGGATCCTATTCTTGTTTTGTAACTTTTATTTATCGCGTAATAGCTAGTGTGCATCAACTAGGTTCTTTATGTGGTCGATTCGACCTGGTTTACATCCACTTCCACCGGAGTACGTCTGCCAAAAATGCTCACCAATACCCGGAGCTTTAATTTGTCGGCATTCACTTCCTGAACGGTACCATCAAAATCTTTGAATGGCCCGGAGATTACTTTAACCAGGTCACCTTCGTTATATGGGATTTCAACACTACCCATATCTTCCACTGCTTCTTGCACTCGCCCAATGATGCGTTGAACTTCGTGCTTCTTCAGTGGAGTTGGCACCAACTGCTCTTTTCCTACTTTAAGGAAGCCAAGACTAGATGGTGCACTTTGAATTAGATTGTTAACTTCTTCGTCATAATGAGTGTTGAGCAGAATATATCCGGGGAAGAAGTTTTTTTCCCGGGTACGCTTCTTTCCACCGCGAATTTCGACCACGGTTTCAGTTGGCACCAGGACGTCTTTGATCTTGTCTCCAAGTCCCTGCTCTTCAATTTCTCTCTCGAGAAATTCTTTAACCTTTTTTTCGTGGCTGGAAAAGCAGCGAACCACATACCAGCCAAATTCTAGTTCTTTACTCATTATCTGTAAATGGCTTCCAATACTGTGCTGTAAAACTGATCAACTCCAAAGATGAATACAGACACAATGATTGTGAAAACAACCACTATAATCGTGTTGTCTATTAATTCTTGTTGTGTTGGCCAGGATACTTTTTTGAATTCTGATCCAACACTTTCGAAAAATCCTACAATCTTACTCATACATTAATTTTGTTTTGCACGGGCGGAGAGACTCGAACTCCCGACACCTGGTTTTGGAGACCAGTGCTCTACCAACTGAGCTACGCCCGTAGATACACACAAGAGTAGGCAGCATTACTACCTACTCTTTACGTGCACAATATGTTACCTGGAAATTAATCCAGGATTTTAGTTACCACGCCGGCTCCTACGGTACGCCCACCCTCTCGGATCGCAAACCGCAAGCCTTCTTCCATCGCCACCGGCTGAATCAAGCCCACCGACAACTTCACATTGTCTCCCGGCATCACCATCTCCACGCCCGACGGAAGCTCGCACGCCCCGGT
>JAKSCW010000259.1 GCA_022360375.1 Balneolales bacterium | reverse complement strand
TTTTTTGTTGTCCATTTGGGGGTTAACCCGGAATTCTCGTTGATCCATAACTGGATGACTGTTTCTTCGAATTCGTGAGAATTTCCACCACAATCGGTTGAAATTATATGCGTGTTTTTAACCTCAGTAATATGAAGGTCCCCTGAAATCACTTCACTACCTGGAAGCAAGAACGAAAGTTTTTTGTTTGAGTGATTTAGTGTATGTAAAAAGTCTATAGTTTTCATAATCGGTTTATTACGATGAATATGTTAAAAAAAATTAGCAGCAATTCTTATTAGAAGGTTCCTGCATGAATAAACCCAACTGTTTAGTGAGTTCCTGCCATACTTCATTATCAATGCAATAACAGATGCTCGGTCCCTCTATATCGCCTTTTATCAAACCAGCTTCTTTCAATGCTTTTAAATGCTGTGAAACGGTTGATTGGGATAGGGGCAATTCCTCAACGATATCCCCGCAGAAGCAAGATTGTTTCCTGGAAAGGAGTTGCAGTATTGCAATTCTGGCAGGATGAGCGAGTGCTTTTGCCGTTTGTGCTAATTGGTTCTGGGTTTCAGTAAAGAGAATCGTTTTTGATTTTCCCATATCGTAATATTACGATTAATATACCAAAATAAAAACCTTAAATTTCTTTTCTCATAGCTACCGCTGTTTCAGCACACAATTCTGAAAATTCTTTGCTTTGCTGAATAGAAAGGGGTACTTCCGCTCTGTTGATAGTAGAATAGCCGAACCTGGAGAAAAAGCTCTCTGCTGTTTCCGTTAAAAGATAAAGGGTATGAACACCTGATTTTCTTGCTACTTCTTCAATTTCTCCTACGATTTTCCAGCCCAACCCGGTTCCCCGATTATCGGGATGTACGGCAAGTGAACGAAGAAGGGCCTCTTCATCAAAAACCTCCAGCCCGACACACCCTTTTAGTTCTTCGTTTTCGCGAAGCGAAAACAATGATACTTTTGAGTCTTCCAGATCAGAAACGGGCAAATCATATTCCCCAAGCAGCGCTTTCACTTCTTCAATATGTTTACCAGAAACCGGTGCCAGGAAACCAGGATTTTTCATAGTGCTTATCCATTCTCCAACCTGCGGGAACACTTTATTCTCCAAATCCTGGATACTGAACGTTCGACCTCCCGATCCGGATGCTACTGTTACATGTATACTTTGTAATTGTTTACGATGTTGAAATGGATTTACAGAGCTTTCTACAGCCTGTGCCCTGTTTCTTTTTAAAAATGCTGTTCCTTTAGCAAGCTGCCTGTACTGGAGTCTCATGAACCTGGAGCTGAAAGCCAATTCAGCATCTTTATATTCCAGCCAGCCAAACATGGAAAGTGGAATAGAGAGCAAAAATAACCAAGGAGCATGTTCCCAGAAAATCCAGATAAGGGGTACTAATAATAGCAGGTAATTGGGGCGACGGATATACCTGAAAAGTGCTCTCTTTGGCGGTGTAACTACACTTTCCGGTTCAACGAATTCCAGGTTAAATTCATCAAATAATTTGCCTAATAACTCCTTTCGAAGAAACGGGTGAAGCACAATGGATCGCTCGTTGTTTTTCTGTTCAAAACCTGCGCTTTCCACATAAACCATTCCATATCCAAAAGGTTGGCGAAGTATGCCTTCTACAAACCGGATAGCTTGAATTCGATTAAAAGGAACTGTGATTTGTTTCCTTTCAAGTAACCCACTTGTAATCAAAATTTCTTTCTCTTTCCTGGTGATTTTGAAATCCGAATAGCGAAGAATCACCCCGATAAATGAAAATAAGTAAGACAAGAAAAGAATGATCACAACCACCCATATAATGATGGAAAACTCGCTGTATCCCGGAAGTATATCTATGATATAATTCAGATTTTCTTCTGTAAAAAATTGATCGAGTTGACCCGAAGTAGCTGTCAAAATTGATGCTATTAATCCAAAATTACCCGAAGTAAGAGCCGCAAAAAAGAGATCACGTGAAGGCAGTTTCCAGGATAACTCCTCCTCTTTCTGAATCTCTTCAGTTTCTGTTATTTCTTCATTTACTTCGTCCTTTCTCAGAAGGTTTTGCAGTTCTTCGGCCTCTTCTTTAGTAATCGCACTAATAGTGGCTTTTTCGGTTCCACCTCCGGCCGATTTTACTTCTACCTGAACCAGACCAAACACGCGTTGAATAATGCCTTCTGTTACATCAATGACCTGGATTCTTTCTTTCGAGAGGTACAGTTTTTTTCTTACAAATACCCCTTTATTAATCTGAAGTTCACCCTCATGAACTCTGAACGTAAATCTAAACCAGCCTGCAATACCAAAAATAAATGCGGAAGCAAGGCCTATCCAAAAAATCTCGAAAAAATAGCTTTGCGAATTTTGAGCACCAAGCACAAAAAAAATGACCAGGGGAACCAGGTTCTGCCTTAACACAGAAGCAAGTTGAGTGATCATCGCAATAGGGTGTTGGCGTCGAAACTCAGACATCTTCCCTTACTTTACGCACTAATTCAGATATCCTTGTTCTGAGTTCATCTGCAGTTTGATCATCTAATGCGGGTATCTCATGGGTGGTTGCCGCCGTAGAAAGGCTGATAGAAGATAAGCCATACCTTCTGTAGATGGGCCCCTGCTTTGTATCAACATGCTGTACCCTGTTCATGGGTACTATAGTTCTCTTCTTGATGATGATCCCACGAAGCATATCCACTCCCTGATCATTCACATCGTATCTCCATCGATTCCACCTGAGTTTCGGAAGCAAAGTGATAATAATTACATGAATAACAAATGCGCCCGGAGCCGTGATGGCAGGAAGTAAAACACCCACCGACTCCTCGAAATAGTATAACGCATAAAAAAATGCCGGAACTATATACAGGAAGAGTCCATTCAGAAAAAAAGTTATTCTCCACGCTTTAATTGCGTTTTCATCAATCCTTGTTTTTGGGATATCGCTCATGCGCCAGCCTTCTTTGGAACTAAATTATCTATTTCTTCAACCTTAAACATAATCAGAAGTCCTGTAAGAAGTAATACGATTATTACTCCCATTCCCCAGCGCTGATTATCCATCATCATAGTTATCCATCCAAACAACATCGGGCCTATAAATGAAGTAACTTTTCCGGAAAGAGCAAACAACCCGTACATCTGGCTGCGATGTTCTTCTGGCGAAATCCTTCCCATCATTGTTCGGCTTGCCGCTTGAACAGGACCAAAAAATATCCCCAATAAAAGCCCCCAAACCCAAAACCATGTAACTGATTTTACCAAAACTATAGCCACTACCGGAACAATAAGACCTATCAAAGAAACTATAATCGTTTGCTTGCTTCCCGACCTGTCATCCAGCCAGGCAAACGCATAGGAACCGATTCCTGCAGTTATGTTCAAACCAATACCAAAGTAAAAGATTTGAGCGGTGTCTAATCCAAATGTTGCTGCTGCATAAACACCTCCCATGGTGTAAATAGTAACAATCGCATCATTATAGAACATCCTTGCTATTAAAAAACGGAAGATTTGAGGCATATGCTTTAGCATACTTATGCCTTCGCGTAAAGTATGAATGCCATCCTTTATGGCCTGCTTATACTTCCTTTTCTTTGAGGGTACATCTTTTGTTCTTAAAAAAAGAGGAATACTAAATAACCCATACCAAACGCCTGTAAATAGAAAGGTACTTCTTGTATGTTGTGCCGTCGCTTCATCTAATCCGAACCATGAACTCCCGTTCAGAAAAAGCACAAAGTAGCCAATCACTAAGCACACTAAGCCACCAAGAAAACCTAGTGCCCAGCCCCAGC
>JAKSCW010000328.1 GCA_022360375.1 Balneolales bacterium | reverse complement strand
TAAATATCCTGCACTTCAAAGGCCACATGATGAAGTCCTTCTCCCCTTTTTTCAACGTATTTGGCAATTACCGAGTCTTCGGAAGTAGCGCCTAATAACTCAACTTTCGATTGTCCGGTTTCAAAAAAGGCAGTTTCCACTTTTTCGGATTCTACTACTTCCCGCTTGCTGCAATTGCGGTTCAAAATGGTTTCATAAGTTTTTACTGCGGCTTCCAAATCCTTTACGGCGATTCCAATATGGTCGATATGCATGGCAATGTAGTTAGAGTAATGAATTAGTTTTCGTACTTTAAGCTTCTAAATAATACATGAAATTTAAATGAACCCCTGATGAAAAAACTTCTGGTTTTCACTTCTTTTTTTTTCCTATTCATCTCCTGTAACCAAACTGAAAGTACAAGCGAATCAAGAACAGATGAAGTTGCAATAATCACCACGAACTATGGCGAAATTCACCTTATCCTGTATGATGAAACCCCACAGCATAAAGAGAATTTTTTGAAGTTAGCCAGTGAAGGATTTTATGATAGCACAGCGTTTCACCGGGTCATTAATCAATTCATGATTCAGGGTGGTGATCCAAATTCAAAAGATGATATACCTTTTAATGACGGACAAGGTGGCCCGGGATATACTATTGAAGCAGAAATTGTAAATCATCTTGTGCACAAAAAAGGAGCGGTAGCTGCTGCACGGTTGGGCGACCAGGCCAATCCCGAGAAAAGATCCAGTGGTTCTCAATTCTATATTGTGCATGGGCAGCCGTTTCAAAGCATGCAGCTGGATCAGTTTCTTGCTCAGCGAAATCAAATGGAAAAAGAACAAAAAGTAGGGAAATATCTCCAGGCCCCGGAGAATGCACAACTCCTTTCTAAACTTCAGCAGCAAATGCAGCAAGGAATGCAAGATAGCGTGGAGGCTGAATTGGCCAGGATAGAGCAATTAGTATTGCAGGGTTTTATTCCGGTGACATATTCCCAGGAACAGCGGGCGGCATATGGAGATGAGGGAGGTACGCCATTTCTGGATGGAAATTATACCGTTTTTGGTGAAGTAATACAGGGGTTGGAAATTGTAGACATTATTGCCACCCAGCAAACTGATGAAGCGGATCGGCCATTAGAAAGAATAGTAAAGAGCATTCGTGTAGAAACTATGGCCAAAAAAGATATTACCGATCAATACGGATATATATACCAATAAAAGTGGTTCGAACATCAATTCTTCTTCACGTAATCCTGTTTTTCACGATAGG
>JAKSCW010000588.1 GCA_022360375.1 Balneolales bacterium | reverse complement strand
AGCACAAATTTAGAATGGTATGTTCATCCAATACTCTGAGGGGGGCGGAAGACTTTCCCAAGAATTCCGTCTATAGGAGGATCTTTATGAACGTGGAATGAAGTATGTGCAATCAAAAGATAGTGGGTTCTGTTTTGGGTACTCTCCCAAAAAAGTCCGAGAAAAGGTTGTGAGGAAGAAATTGCAGGTGCACTATCGGGCATCTCATGCGAGTGGCCATGCGTAAATTTTTTCTTCAAATAACAAAACCCTTCACAATCAGAATCCGGGTCGTGTCTGTTTTCACATAATGTTTCTGCTATTTCTTGTTGATGCCTCATAAAGTCCGAAAACAAACAATACTGAGTACAAAGCGGAAACAAAATTCCCGCAGTCAGTAATATCGATATGAATTTATAGAGCACTCTCATTATCTGAATCAAGTTATTCTTTTTGGTGTGAGAAGTCACGTAAAAGCTTTTGAAAAGGGTTCAACCTCCTTGCTTTTCATAACGTGTTCTTCGAGGTTAAAACTTTTAAGCATTTCATAATCATACTTTGCCGGAAATATCAGTATATTTAAGGCTTGCAACTTTTCACTAACTCAACGAATGCAACAAGACTTAAGAAATATCGCCATCATCGCCCACGTAGATCACGGCAAAACCACCCTGGTGGATCAGATCCTGAAGCAAAGTGGGACCTTCCGCGAAAACCAGGAGGTGGAAGAACGTGTGATGGATTCCGGTGACCTTGAAAAGGAAAGAGGGATTACTATCAGCGCCAAAAATACCGCTGTTACCTGGAAAGGAACTAAGATTAATATTGTGGATACACCTGGTCATGCCGATTTTGGTGGCGAGGTAGAGCGTATACTTAAAATGGTTAATGGGGTAATTTTGCTGGTAGACGCTGCCGAAGGCCCCCTCCCGCAAACCAAATTTGTTCTTCGGAAGTCGTTGAGCCTGGGATACAAGCCCATTGTTGTAATCAACAAAATTGACAGGGGAGACGCCCGCCCGGATGCGGTTTTAGATGAAATATTCGACTTGTTTGTAATGCTGGATGCCACGAATGAGCAACTTGATTTTCCTGTGTTGTACGCCATTGCAAAGCAGGGAATTGCTAAACATGATTTGGAAGAGCAGGGAGAAAGCCTGGCTCCATTGATGGATACCATTTTAACGCACGTGCCTGATCCGCATCAACCCATCGATAAATACTTTAAAATGTTAGTGAGCAGCATCGATTGGAACGATTACGTAGGCCGAATTGCAGTGGGCCGAATTGAGCAAGGTTCTATTAAGGTTAATCAGGAAGTTTCACTAATAAGTGGTTCGGGCGAGCAAAAAATGAAAGGCCGGGCAACGAAATTGTTTACATTTAATGGCTTACAGCGGGAACCGGTAGAAGATGCGTATGCGGGAGATATTGTTGCCCTGGCCGGGTATGATTCAGTAAATATAGGTGATACCTTAACTGCGAGTGAAGACCCAACGCCCCTTGAGTATATAGATCTGGACAAGCCTACGATTGCGATGTACTTTCGGGTGAATAATTCTCCCTTTGCAGGAAAAGAAGGCAAATATGTTACTTCAAACCAGATTAAAGACCGTTTAATGAGAGAGGTTCGTACAAATGTAGCCATGCAGGTAGAGCCTACCGAAAGCCCGGATGTATTCAAAGTATCAGGCAGAGGTGAACTCCAAATGGCCATTCTCATTGAAACCATGCGCCGGGAAGGATTCGAATTTGCAGTTTCTCGGCCTGAAGTATTGATGCAGGATATTGAAGGAGTGACTCACGAACCCGTGGAAGAAGTGATTGTAGATGTACATACCGATTACAGCAACAAAGTAATTGACAACCTTCAGAAGCGAAAAGGGATTATGCAGGGGATGAGCCAGGAGGGAGAGAATAATAGAATTGAGTTTCGGGTGCCCTCTCGGGGGTTGATCGGGTTTCGTGGAGAAATGCTAACGGAGACTCGTGGCACAGGAATTATGCACCAGCAATTTGATGCGTATGAACCTTTTGCAGGTGAGATTCCGGGAAGAAATCGCGGGGCACTTATTGCATTAGAAAAAGGAGACGTGACTGGGTACGCATTAGAAGGTATCCAGGATCGGGGGCAATTTTATGTAGAACCCGGCGACCCGGTGTATGAAGGGATGGTGGTTGGTTTAAACAACCGTACGGATGATATGATTGTTAATGTGGCTAAGAAGAAAAACCTGACAAACCATCGCGCTACACAAACTGCTGATGCAATCAGGATTTCCCAGGCTAAGAAAATGAGTTTAGAAGAATGTATCGAATTTATTGCCAACGATGAGTTGCTGGAAGTTACCCCTCAAAGCCTTCGTATTCGTAAAAAATTCTTAGATCATAACGAGCGTAAAAGGGAAGAAAAAAAAGCTGGTCTCAACTAAGAAACCAGCCTTTATCCTAGGGGTTCTACTCTATACTACTATACTCTTATCCTCTTACAAGCAAATGCTTTAGGGAGAATTTTTGAAAGAAGTTTTTCTTAGCTCTTCTCACATAAACATAATGTGAATCCAGCCCGATAGATTTTCTTACGCGGTTATCTTTGATTCGACAGCTTTGGCAAACCAATACAGATTCATTTTTTATCTCTATTTCAGAAAGCTCAACAGTGAAATTACCTACTAATCGTAATTGGTTTTCCTGAGCACCACAGCAATGACAAACGCGTACTTCACTCTCTTCTACTTCGCATTCAATAGTAAAGTCATTCATAACTCTTGGTTTATTT
>JAKSCW010000584.1 GCA_022360375.1 Balneolales bacterium | reverse complement strand
ATTACTAGTTATGAGTAAGCAAAAGATTAAAAGGCATTTCTTCTTTTGGATCGATCGATTACAAATCACCAGGAGAGAACGTTTTGCAATCACCACACTCTTTTGCTTGTTGCTCACGATCCTGTTGTTGGATGTATTCATTAAACCCAAAGTGGTTCCGCCAGCGGATAATTATGAAGAAATCCTGGCTGAATTCGAACGTAAAAGTGCGTTAATCGAACGTGAGCAACTGGAAATTGAAGCGAAGTATAATCCTTCAGAATTTGAAGCAGAAGTACCTGAAATGGTTGAAGTTGAACCGGTGGTAGTTTCGATAAATTCCGGCACAAAAGAAGAGTTAATGACCCTTACGGGCATTGGGGAAGCCTATGCGCAAAGAATTATTGAATATCGGGAAACTAATGGGGATTTTACTTCCGTTGAGGAACTTACGAATGTGAAGGGCATAGGAGAACGAACCCTCGAAAAACTAAAACCATACATAAAACTATGAATGAGGAACTCTGGATTCCGGGTTTGGAGGCTCATTCCAACGGCATAAACCTGGCTTATAGAACACGGATACGATTTAATAATTCATAATTTCCAATGCAAAATTTCAAAAATATGCCAACCATTTTGTGGGCAGATGATGAGATCAATCAGCTGCAATCATTAATTCTGTTTCTGGAAAAAAAGGGATTCGAAATTGTTCCGGTCTCAAACGGTCAGGATGCCGTAGAGCAAATTGACCAACAAAACTTCGACATTGTTTTTCTCGATGAACAAATGCCCGGTATGGGCGGGCTGGAAGCTCTGGAGCAAATCAAGAGTAAACAGCCGTTGCTTCCGGTTGTGATGATCACTAAGAGTGAAGAAGAATATATTATGGAGGAAGCCATTGGTTCAAAGATTTCTGATTACCTGATCAAGCCTGTTAACCCGAATCAGATTCTGCTTACTACCAAGAAAATCCTGCAAACATCACAATTGCAGAGCGAGAAATCTGCGCAAAGCTATCTTCGTCAGTTTGGGGAGCTTTCTTCACGTATTGGACCAAGAACCACCTGGGAAGAATGGACTGAAATTTATCGCGAGCTCACAAAATGGCAAATCGATTTGGGGGAGGGTGATGAAGCGTTGATCCAGGTATTGGATGATCAATTTGATGATGCCAATCGTGAGTTTGGAAAATTCATTCAGCAAAATTACGAAACCTGGTTAAACGAAGGATCTGGTGAGGCCCCGCTTTTCTCTCCGGAAGTAATCAGCAAGTATGTGATTCCGCATGTAAAAAACGGCAAGAAAACCATGTTCTTTCTCGTGGATTGTATGCGCTACGACCAATGGCTGGTGTTCGAAAAATACCTGGCGAAGATGTACGATATTTCCAATGATTTTTACTACTCCATATTGCCAACAGCAACTCCTTACTCCAGAAATGCCATTTTCGCGGGGCTTTCTCCCATGGAAATTGAACAGCAGTATCCCGATTTGTGGCAAAAAGGCCAGGATGAATCTTCTTTAAATCGACACGAGGAAGCTCTGCTGGAGAAGCAGTTAAAGCGCTCCGGCATCGATATCAATTTTAAGTATGAAAAAATTCTGAGTGCAGAAGTTGGAAAACAGATCGCCGGGAAGATGAAGAATTTTTCCCAATCGAAACTGGCTGCTTTTGTCTTCAATTTCGTAGATACCCTGGTACATTCACGCTCCGATTCCGAAGTAATTAAAGAACTGGCACCCGATGAATCGGCGTTTCGTTCTATCACGGAAGCCTGGTTCCAGCATTCCACCCTGCTACAAATGTTTAAAGAGTTAGCCGACGAAGATGTGACCATAGTGGTTACCACCGATCATGGCTCAATCCGGTCCATGAGAGATACCAAAGTGTATGGGGATCGTGACACGGCGACTAATCTTCGATACAAGTTTGGGAAGAACCTGAACGCGGTAGATGAAAGTGCGGTGATCAAGATCCGGGATGCCAGGCGTTTCAAACTTCCACAACTTACTGTAACCAACGAATACCTTATTGCACTGGAAGATTATTACTTTGTATATCCAACCAATTACCACAAATTCCAAAATCGTTATCGCGATACTTTCCAGCATGGTGGTGCTTCAATGGAAGAAATGATTTTACCGGTGGCAACAATGACCCCCAAAAAATGACGCAAAACGAAGAACTATTGAACTGGATTCTGTTTTGAGATTTTTCTAAAGTCATCCTTGCGAAGGCGGGAATCCGGATTGGGGTCCATGCTATTCGTTCTTATGCAAATTCAGAGCCCGGCGCAAGCCCGGTATGACTAGATAGAGTTCATGTTAAGTTCATCAGTTTTAGAGACGATACAATTTGGAGCAAAGTTTGCATCAGGGCTTAATCCTGGTGACGTGGTTTGCCTGAAGGGTGATCTGGGTGCCGGAAAAACTCACTTTGTAAAGGGAATAGCTTCCTTTTTTGGGGTGAAGACCGAACAAGTTCAATCGCCCACATTCACCCTCATTAATGAATATTCTGGTACGCTTCCGATATACCATTTTGATTGTTACCGATTAAAAAATGAACGGGAGGCCCTTGAAATTGGTGCCGAAGAATATTTTTATGGAGAGGGCATTTCAGTTGTGGAATGGCCGCAAAAAGTCGGAAATTTATTACCGCCCGAATGCGTTTGGGTAACGATTACTCATGTAGGTGAACATCAACGAAACATTGAAATAGCAAGCGATCAATAATGGCTCTGTCTGGCAAAAGAAGACTTTCTTATCGGTTGGATTTACTCCCGGTGATATACCCATTTCACCGACGGGCGAATAACGAACTGAGCCTGGGTGACCTGGTGTACTATGGCCCCAGCCCGGAGTATTATGGCATTGGTGAAGTGGTTCAGAAAGAAGAAAAAATCTGCGTAGTTGATTTTCGTGGTACTGGATTACTGGGCATTCATAAAGACGAACTGCTTTCTTCCTATCTCATTCCTATTCATAAAATGAACCTGACCAGTGTATTGAAGGGGCGATAATAGTTCATGCCCGAAATTCTAGAAGCTTTTATCAACGGCGTACTCGCAACATCCACCATTGAATGGATTGCTGTTGTTACAGGCCTGATGAGTGTTTGGTTTTCTATGAGGGAAAACATCCTGGTATATCCCACCGGGATTGTAAGCGTGTTGATTTACGTATACCTTGCCTTCAATTACAAGCTGTATGCGGATATGGGTGTGAACAGCTATTACTTTGTAATGAGTGTATACGGCTGGTACCATTGGAAAAACACGGGAGATGATCGCCCTCAAATTCCGGTTACAGTAAACAATTCCAGGGAATGGATCATCACAGCTGCTTTATTGCTGAGTTCATTCGGGATTTTGGTGTTCGTATTAAAGAATTTCACCGATAGCGATGTTCCTGTTTGGGATGCTACTACTACCTGTTTTGCTATTGCGGGGATGTGGTTGATGGCCCGCAAAAAACTCGAAAACTGGATCGCCTGGATTATAGCCGATATCATTTCCGTTCCGCTGTATTTCTACAAAGGGTTGGTGCTTACCAGTGTACAGTTTTTCATTTTCACTGTGTTAGCAATAGCGGGATTCCTGGCCTGGAGGAACTCTCTGAGAAATGAACCCAACCCTGATTAACATCCTGAGCGAACATGGAGGGGAACGGTTTTTTCCAAATCCATTTAAGAAATGATGATTCTAAGGCAGTAGCCTCAGCATACGAGAAGCTATATTTGAACGGCGCTAAGGTAAGTAAGACATTATTCTTACCAGTTCAGAAGTGTAATCAATAATCGGGTTCTTAAAGTTAAACCCGATTTCTTCTTTCAAATCAATTGTTCTGTTTACAGAACCGGATTGAACCATTGTATTTGCCGATTCCTGGCTTACAATAAGATCCAATGAGGTATGCAATAAGGCCCGGTTTTCGCCATCAACGTTCAAAATACCAATAAGCTTAGTAACCCCATGCGGTGTGGATGAAAGGGACAGGGCCAGCTTGGTAGAAGTGTTCAATTCGTTAATCGAGTAGTAGTTTGCAAGAAGCAAATCCGGCTCACTACCCGAAAACGATAAATAACTCGGTGGATCTGAAGCATTTAAATACAATTCAGAACAACTTTTAACCAACCAGCCTTGGATGTCGGGATGTGATTTTGCTCCCAAAAACCCACGTTCACTCCAATAGCCGAATAGCATTTCGTAGTTGGTTTTTGAGGAGAAAGGAGCAGGGGTTTTTTCAAGATAGTTGAGTTCCGGGGGGGCATTTGCGAACCAGAATGATTGTAAGCCGTTGGTAACTAAAAGAAAAGGCGCGTTAACTTCCTGGTTATACCTGGCAATCTGAAGGGCTGCTTTAGCTTCCAGTTTTACATCGGCGGCTTTGCATTCAACCAGGAGTAATGGCTTAAAACTATCGTCGTAGCAAATTAAATCAGTGCGCGACGAAGATTTATCCCTGGGGAGGTTTACGGGGGTTTCGAAGGAAATCCGGTGTTTGGAAAACCCAACTTCTTCCAGCAAATAATCCACAAATTGAAGACGTATACGTTCTTCCGGAAGATTTTTATACTCTTTTTTAAGAACCGGATTCCAGAGCACTTTTTCCCCATGCTTAAATCGAATATGGGGAAAATGGTGCAGTGCCGGATTTCGCACGGCTAGCTCGTTTTGGCCAACGCCGCTTTGTGGGTGTTTTTGTTGATGTACAACTGCTGCCCGATAGATAAAATATTGAAGATTAAATAATACAAGCTCAATCCTGATGCAAAGTTATTGAAAAAGAACAGCATCATAACCGGAAGGAAATATTGCATCATTTTCATTTGCTGAGCCATTGGGTTATTCGCCCCGGCGGTACTGGCACTGGAAGTAACCCGCGTTTGAAGAAACATAGTGGCCGACATCAATAATACCAGCCCGGCAATTTGGTCACCCAGGAACGGGATTGAAAATGGAAGGCTAAGGATGTAATCAGGAGCGGAAAGATCATGTACCCAAAAGAATGATTCCTGCCGCAGTAAGATCGAGTTTTGGAAGAAGCGCCAAAGTGTGATCAGGATCGGGAACTGAAGTAACATCGGTAAACACCCCCCTAAGGGATTTACCTTATTTTTTCGGTACAGATCCATAGTTGCTTTTTGCTGCTTTTGGGGATCGTTTTTGTATTTCTCCTGGATCTCTTTCATCTGTGGCTGAAGCTCGCGCATTGCTGCCATACTTTTGTAACTGCTAAAAGTCAATGGAGAAAGAATCAATTTCACAGAAACAGCAAACAGGATTATCAGTAATCCATAATTGGAAATGAATCCGCTAAAGAAATTGAAGAATGGAATTACCGCCCAGCGAACGAACGGATCCGAAAACCAACGCAGCCAGCCGTAACTCACTTCTACCATATCAAATGCGTGCTCGTTGAATTCTTTCATATCCAGATAGCGCATTGGCCCCAGGTACAGCTCGTAAGAAACCACCCCATCGCCTGGAATGTCGGAAGTAACGGTAGCAGTGTAATTGTGATCGGTGAATGGGTCGTTTGCTTCTCCGGTAATCTGGCCGCTTAAATAAGCTCCATCTGTAGAAGTGGTTGGTTGAATAATTTGAGAAAAGAACTTGGTTTTGGTGGACACGAATTCGATAGAACCATTTACATTCAGTTCTTCATACCCATCATTTTCATCGAAATCTTTTACTTTTAATTGCTCCAGTTCACCTCCTGCGTATAAGTAAGAAGAGGTTGCCAATGCTTCCTGAACAGGATCCAATTCAGTGAAATTAAGTGGTGAATTCCACCCAAAATCGATGGCGCGCCCAATAATAAAATCAGTAACACCCACAAACTGAATATCCAGATTAATTTGGTAGGTTCCCCCATAGAACGTATATGTGTAGACTACTTTTTGTCCACTTTCAAGAGGCAATTCATATTGAAGGCTTCTGGTTTCACCGTCTCCGATATTTAAAGAAGAACCGGGCGTAAGTTGGGTAAAGAGCAACTCATTGGTATCAACATTGTAGTTTTCAATGGTAAGGAACCCTGCGTTATAGGCACCACGGGTGGTGTCCTCGATCATTTGTACAGGATGTCCTGCCCATGTTTGGTGCTCGGCTAAGGTGAACTTGGCCGGTCCTGCTCCCTTGTTGGTAAAAACAGACGTATAAAGTGGAGTTTCAACTATGAACTCAGTTTGAATGGTATCTTGATTTGCGCTAAACATTCCCACTTGTTGGGCTGCCTGTGGAGCATTAGCATCTACGATTGATGGCTGTTCGGTTTGGATTTCAGCAAATGCCTCCTCTTCAAATTGCTCTATTTGGGCCAGGCTATCCTGTATAGCTTGTTGGCGTTGTTGTTCGGCAAGTTCCTCTTCGCTGGGTAAAGTGAAGTAAAACCAGCCAAGCATTAAAACAAAAATGAGGGTAAATCCAACGAATGTATT
>JAKSCW010000554.1 GCA_022360375.1 Balneolales bacterium | reverse complement strand
CTGCAGTGATGAAGGAGCGTTTAGGAAGTAAATTGCCTTCATTCACCGAAGAAGAAAAACGTTTAATAAAAGGGAGTTCCGATTTTTTTGGTTTAAATCACTATACAACCATGTACGCTGCTCATTCAGATAATGTGGAAGAAGATGGTGAGGTGTATGGTAACGGTGGTATTTCTAAAGATCAGGGAGTGGTGCTTTCGGTAGATGATGAGTGGAAGTTGACTGAAATGAAATGGGCAGTGGTTCCGTGGGGATGTACCAAGTTATTAAACTGGATTAAAGAGAGATACAATAACCCGGATATCATTATAACAGAGAATGGGTGCGCCTATAAGGATGAATTATTGAATGGGAAAATTGAGGATTCGGAGCGTATAGACTTTTTTTCGGAGTATTTATCCGCTTGTGAAGAAGCCATTAACCAGGGAGTAAACTTAAAGGGGTACTTCGCATGGTCTTTCCTCGATAATTTTGAATGGGCTTCCGGATACAGCAAGCGTTTCGGCATTTACCATGTTGATTTTGAGACGCTGGAACGGACTCCAAAAGCTTCAGCAATTTGGTTTAAAAACTTCTTACAGAAAACGCTTCATAACTAAACGTCAGGAAAACCGCTTTTCCATCCTGTATATAGAATGTAAATATTGATATTGTAGTTTTTCAAAACTATTCTGTTAGGCAAAGTACCAGGCATTAATTGTTGGTGTTGCCCTAAAAACCGGAATAAGACTATACATTTGAAGAAACTACTCCTCTCTATCACTCTCTCTTTGGGTTTATCTTTCCATCTATTTTCCCAGGAACAGGTTTTTGTGGATAAAACGGAGCAGGGCTGGATTCTTTCTGTAGATGGTTCTGCCTTGATGATTAACGGAATGAACTGGGATTACCTGCCAATAGGCACGAATTACGAGTACATCCTTTGGGAGCAACCACCTGAATTCATCAAAAAAGCACTTCATTATGAAATGGGGTGGCTACAAGATATGGGGGTAAATGCTATACGGGTATACACCGGGATTCCAAAAGAATGGATCACCTACATTTACGAACAGTATGGCATTTATACCATGTTGAACCATTCCTTTGGCCGCTATGGAGTACCGATTGACGGAGAGTGGGTGGCCAATACCGAATATGCCGATGAAAAAGTGAGAGAATTATTGATTGAAGAAGTTACCCAACTGGCTGAGGAGTATAAAAAAACGGAAGGGTTGCTCCTGTATTTACTTGGCAATGAAAATAACTATGGGCTGTTCTGGAGTGGAGCGGAAACCGAAGATATTCCGGTTGAAGATCGCCAGTCTACCATACGGGCCCGCCATATGTATAAACTCTTTAACGAGGCAGCCATACTTATGAAAGAAATTGACGGGAGTCGTCCTGTTGCGTTCTGCAATGGAGACCTTCAGTTTATGGATTTGATCGTTGAAGAGGCTCCTGATATTGACATATTTGGAACCAATACATACCGGGGTGTTACATTCACCGATTTATACGACAGGGTAGCTGCTGAATATGATAAACCTGTGTTACTTACAGAATTTGGTTCAGATGCGTTTAACGCCCAAACCCTGGAAGAAGATCAACTAAGCCAGGCCTATTACAAGCATGGTAATTGGAAAGATATCTACGCCAATGCGGCCGGGTTAAATGGCGCTGATAACTCTATAGGTGGATTTACGTTTCAGTTTAGCGATGGCTGGTGGAAATACGGACAAACCGTGAACCTAGATATTCATGATACTAACGCTTCCTGGGCAAACCAGGGTTACGACTATGATTTTGTACATGGTACTGACAACATGAATGAAGAGTGGTTTGGTATTATGGCGAAAGGAGCGGTGAACGAGGATGGTACTTTTCCCTTATACCCCAGGGCTGCCTATTATGTAATAAAGCAAGCCCATCTATTCGATCCCTACGCTCCGGGTGCTACTGCTGAATCGCTGGATCAACATTTTTCCAATATTTCTTTAGAAGAAGCAAAACAGAAGGCTGGAAACAAATAGACGTTGTTTTCGGGTAGTAATTCAAAAATTTTAAAAATCTCCCACGTTGTTATCAGTAGAAAAAATTAAGAACGAAGAATGGTTTAAGATTTCAGAAGTCGATTCAATGCGCCCTTTTTTTATGAGCATTGTAAGTGATTCTAATCACTGGATGTTTATTTCAAGC
The DNA here is from genome assembly GCA_022360375.1 of Balneolales bacterium. GTDB lineage: Bacteria > Bacteroidota > Rhodothermia > Balneolales > Balneolaceae > HXMU1420-13. The sequence goes on along the minus strand of JAKSCW010000554.1, from coordinate 5,008 downwards.
AATGGTGGTGTCTCTGCCGGTCGTAAAAATGCTGAATTCTCTTTATTCCCATACTACACTGATGATAAGATCACAGAGTCCGCGGATATTACCGGAAGCAAAACCATTATCCAGGTTCTTAATGATGAAGAGATTTCTATTTGGGAACCATTTTCAGAGCGTTTTACCGGAAAATACAACATCGAACGGAACCTCTATAAGAACCGCTGGGGGAATAAGGTGATGTTTGAAGAAACCAATCATGATTTTGGGCTTACTTTCCGGTATGAGTGGAATTCGAGCAATGCTTATGGTTTTGTGAAGCACTCTTGTTTGCTTAACTATTCCGAAAACGCCCATTCAGTTCGGGTACTCGATGGTATTCAGAATATACTTCCATATGGAGTGATGAGTGAGCAGCAAACCAGGGTAAGTAATCTTGTAGATGCCTATAAAAGAAGTGAATTAGTTAAAGAAACCGGCCTGGGAATATTTGCCTTAAGTGCAATTATTGTTGATAAAGCAGAACCAAGTGAAGCGTTGAAAACCAATGTAGCCTGGTCGTATGGATGTGAAAATCCTTCCTATTTTGTTTCTTCATTACAAGTAAACCGGTTTCGAAATGGCGAACCTGTTACCGGGGAAACAGATGTAAAAGGTGAGAAGGGAGCCTATTTTGTTCACTCTGAAATGAATCTTGAGGCAGGATCAGAAAAAACCTGGTCGATTGTTGCTAATGTAAACCAGGATCATGCGCAGGTTATTGAGCTGAATGAGCGCCTTAAATCAAAGGCAGATCTTGCCAGGCAGATAGAAGAAGATGTAGAGGCTGGAACTCGTAATCTTTTAAAACTGATTGCAAATGCAGATGGTCTCCAGGGTACATCTGATAGTCTTAAAGACGCCCGCCATTATTCCAACGTGTTATATAACATTATGAGAGGCGGGATATTCGATAACCACTATTCCATCGAAAAAGAAGATTTTTCCAGATATCTGAAAAACGCAAACCAGGAGGTGTATTCAGGTATTTTTTCACTCCTGGAAAGCTTACCCGATGTTTTTGGCAGAGAAGAACTTATTGAGAAAGCAAAACAGACAGAAGATGCCGATTTCATCCGCCTTTCTAAAGAATATTTGCCGCTGAAGTTTAGCCGCAGGCATGGGGACCCCAGCCGCCCATGGAACAGGTTTTCGATTAATACAAGAAACGAAGCAGATGGCTCTAAGATTCTCGATTATGAAGGCAATTGGAGAGATATCTTTCAAAACTGGGAAGCCCTGGCTCATTCCTACCCGGAATTTATGGAAGGGATGATCTTTAAGTTCCTGAATGCATCAACCTTCGATGGATACAACCCTTACCGTGTTACAAAAGGAGGGTTTGATTGGGAAACAATCGAGCCGGATGATCCCTGGTCTTACATAGGGTATTGGGGCGATCATCAGATCATTTATCTGCTCAAGTTCCTTGAATTTTACCGGGATCAAAAACCGGATGAATTTGAGCATCTCTTTGAAGAGGATGTGTTTGTATATGCAAATGTACCTTACCAGATAAGGTCCTACGAGGAAATTGTAGAGAACCCAAAAGACACCATTGATTTTGATCATGAAAGTGATCTTAAAATCCGGGAGCGGGTTCAGAAATCAGGTGCAGATGGAGCTCTGCTAGGGAGCAGGGATTTAAACATTCACCATGTCAATTTCATTGAGAAAATCCTGGCCACCGTATTAGCCAAGGTTTCCAATTTCATTCCGGAGGGTGGCATTTGGATGAACACTCAGAGACCTGAGTGGAACGATGCCAATAATGCTCTGGTAGGAAATGGGGTTTCGATGGTAACCTTATATTACCTGAGAAGGTTTTTGACATTTTTTGAACCGATTCTTGCTAATTCAAAGGTGCTAAATATTTCCGTATCCATCGAGTTGGCTATTTTTTTCAACAGTATTCTTGAAGTACTGAAGAATAATGCGGCACTGTTAGAGGGGGATTTCAGTGATGAAACAAGGAAGAAGGTAACCGACGGATTAGGGCAGGCAGGCAGCAATTATCGAAATTCGGTGTATTCACTTGGTTTCAGTGGCGAGAAAACGTCCATTTCAGTTTCTTCTATTCATGAATTTTTCCGGGTGGCAAACACGTTCCTGGAGCATTCGATTGCAGCCAATAAAAGAGGAGATAATCTGTACCATGCTTACAACCTGATGAGCGTGGAAGAAGATGGCATTTCGATTTCTTACCTGGATGAAATGCTGGAAGGCCAGGTTGCGGTATTGAGTTCAGGCTATTTAAACGCAGAAGAGTCGTTAGAGGTGCTCGACGCACTTCGGGCAAGTAGTTTGTACAGGGAAGACCAGGCCAGCTATATTTTGTATCCAAACAAGTCGCTTCCGGGATTCCTTCAGAAGAATGAGATTTCGAAAGAACTGGTACAGCAATCAAAATTGCTGGAAAAACTGGTAGCAGAACAACATCGCCAGATTATTGTTAAGGATATACATGGGGGGTTCCATTTCAATGGGGATTTTAAGAATGCAAATGACCTGTCGCTAGCTATCGATAACCTGGAAAGCCCGGAATTCAGCAGCCTGGTTAAACAAGAAAAAGCGCTGGTTCTGGATATTTTTGAGAAAGTGTTCAATCACAAAGCATTTACGGGGCGTTCGGGCACGTTTTACGGGTACGAAGGTCTTGGTTCCATTTACTGGCACATGGTTTCAAAGCTGTACCTGGCTGCTTTCGAAGTGTGCGACCGGGTCAAATCAGAACAAGTGACTCAGGATACATTCACCAGGCTAACCGCACATTTCTATGAAATCGGGGAAGGAATTGGAATTCACAAATCACCTGAAGTATATGGTGCCTTCCCTACTGATCCTTATTCGCACACTCCTTATCACCGGGGTGCGCAACAGCCTGGGATGACCGGCCAGGTAAAAGAAGATATTTTAGCACGATTCGGAGAATTGGGCGTTCGAATAGAAAACAACCGATTGAGCTTTGACCCCATTGTACTTTCATCGGCCGAATTTACCTCCCAGGAGCAGAAAATGGAATGTATTTCATTAGAAGGGGAATCCTATGAACTGATAATTCCCGGGCAAGGACTCGGGTTTACTATTTGTCAGGTTCCGGTCGTGTATGTGATTACCGGTTCAACAGGTATTGAAGTATACTTTAAAGATGGAAGCTCCAAACTCTTTTCTGAATCCAGCCTCGATGTTGAAACTTCCCGGCAGGTGTTTAGCCGTTCGGGTTCCATCCACCAGGTTATTGTGTCACTCACTCACTCCCAGCTTATCCAAACAGAACATCATGCCTCATAAAACCATCCAGCCATGAACAATCCCTTCCTGTTATTACTGGGCCTTTTGGTGGTAATAACGCTAACAAATTGTGCAAACCGATCTGAACAAACAATGAATAACAGAGCAAGTATTACTGCCGAAGATATTCTGGGAAACCCGGATTACCAGGCAATTTCATATGGAGGATACCGGGAAATTACCCGTGATATTCAACCCACTATCCCCCAACTGAAAGAGGATATGCTGATCCTTCACGCGATGGGCATTCGGGTTATCCGTACCTATAATGTCCATTTAGATCATGCTTCTAATGTATTGGCGGCTATCCGGGAATTAATGGAAGAAGACCCGGGCTTTGAAATGTATGTGATGCTGGGTGCCTGGATCGATGCTAAAAATGCATGGACTGATCTCCCGGAACGTATCCGGGATGAAGATAGTCCCAGGAATGAAGTAGAAATTGCGCGAGCAGTGGAATTGACAAACATGTACCCGGAGATTGTTAAAATTCTGGCAGTTGGTAATGAAGCCATGGTACATTGGGCTTCGGAATACTACGTGGAGCCTGGCATTATTTTGAAATGGGTAACCCACCTCCAGGAATTAAAGAATGAAGGTGGGCTTCCCGAAACCCTTTGGATTACCAGTTCTGATAACTTTGCTTCCTGGGGAGGAGGAGGGAGCGAATACCATAAAGAGGATTTGAACACACTTATTGAAGCGGTAGACTATATCTCCATGCATACCTATCCCATGCATGATACTCATTACCATCCTGAATTCTGGGGTATTCGCGAAAATGAATATGACCTTACAGATATTGAAAAGGTGGATGCAGCGATGCAACGGTCTCTTGAATATGCAATAACTCAATATGAGAGTGTGGTCACTTACATGAAAAGTCTTGGAATTGACAAACCCGTTCACATTGGCGAAACGGGATGGGCAACTGTTTCCAACGAGTTCTATGGCCCCGAAGGAGCCCGCTCCATCGACGAATATAAATCAGGCATGTACTTTAAAATGATGCGTGAATGGTCAAATGAGCATGGAATTTCTGTGTTCTATTTTGAAGCGTTTGATGAGAAATGGAAAGATGCGGCCAACCAACTGGGTTCAGAAAATCATTTCGGGCTTATAAACTTACAAAGCGAAGCCAAGTACGCCATTTGGGATTTGGTAGATGCAGGCATTTTTGAAGGCCTTACCCGCGATGGAAAACCGATTACTAAAACGTTCGGAGGTGACGAGGACGAGATGATGAAAACGGTGCTTGTACCGCCTACAAACGAACAAATAATGGCCGGCCAGTAAGTATAATGACCAACACAAAGTATTTTGTTGTTAAAGCATTAACCATATTGCTGATTATGAGTTGCTCCGATCCTCAAACACTTGAGGTGGAGGTTTATGAAACTTCTGCCAGTGGTAATAAACTTACAAAGGTAGAAGAATTCCCTGACTCAGAATCTGTAGTGAATATTGAAATCAAACCGGAGGAGACGTTTCAAAAAATCACCGGTTTTGGCGGCTCTTTTACTGAATCCTCTGCGTATCTGTTGAATGAAATCGGTGAAGAAAACCGCAGAAAAATCATCGAGGCCTATTTTGGAGATTCGGGAGCCCGCTATTCACTAACCCGAACCCACATGAATTCCAGTGATTTTTCTCTTGGCAACTATTCCTATGCACCGGTAGCTGGGGATGTAAACCT
>JAKSCW010000585.1 GCA_022360375.1 Balneolales bacterium | reverse complement strand
GGCGGCATAGCTGTCGGACAAATCGTCGTATTTATATCGGATGGCTCCATCCACGCTTCCCAGTTTATCGCCACCAATAAAAGGAATAGAGCTGGGTACATAAAAGGTCACATCGATTAAGGCGTCAAAATCTTTGTTGGAATTCACGTACACCGAGGCATCCAGTTCCACCATAGGATCCGAGGGAATGGAAACATCGATTTCGGCCAAGACCGAAGCGGTGTATGACTCAACAGATTCGGTATATTCCTCAATCCCAAGTAGCTCAAGTAATGCTTCAGAATATCCAAAATCTAAGTACTCTTCCCACATTGAGTTTTCCACATATATGGTATCCTCATAATCCTGGAAGATAACGTCCAGGGTAAAGTCTCCATCACCGAGCAGGCTTTTCCAATCATCGCCATCTTTATAGGCACCCACATTTACGTCTCCACTCATGGTGAATTCATACTGATCGATAGTCACCGCATCATACATCTCAATAAGAGTCGCATCCTCATTAGACAGGGTGAATCCACCGCCGTAAATCGTAGTAATATCTGCATCCACGTATAGATTTGAAGTGTTTGACAGGTTGCCAACGGTTCCACTCATTTCGGCAATTTGTATCCCTTCAAAGAGTTCCAGGGCGTCTTCTAAATCAGTGGCGGTGTAGGTGACGGAGATGACATCGATAGTGGCCGGGTCTCCGGTAAAGGTGAGATCTGCTTCAACCTCGGTTCCCGAAGCAAAGACCACATTCACATCGGATTCGGTGATTCCATTCTCGTCAAAAGAGAGTACAAAACTCTTTAAATCCACCGTCCCTAAATCGGCGTTATCAATTTCGATGGTTAGATCCTCCACTTTAAATGAGGGCTCACTTCCGCTTACATCAATTTCAAGTCCTGGTGCATCATCGCTTCCAAGTGTAACGGACAGAGAAAACACCTCTGTGATTTCCAATTCACCGGTTACTTCAAAAACACCGCTTGAATATGCGATATCCAGGTCTTTTGCTTCTACTTCAAGATTCCCAAGTGTTAAATCGCTGTTCACATCCACTTCAAAAGAGTGTAATTCTCCATCTTTAATAACTAAGCCAGGATCATCAGAAGTTCCGAAATCGGTGTCTATTGTTTCGTTATCTACGCTTAAATCTGCGTCTCCGTACAGGTAGAATTCACTTCCACTTTGCCATTCCACACCAAGGTCTGTTGTTTTAACCTTTAAGCCCGAAAACGTGAAATCTTCGGTAATACCAATATTGATTTCGGTTACAGACCCGCCATCAATGATAAGCCCGGGGTTATCAGAATCTCCCAGATTGGCTACCACGGCGTCATCTCCAATGTCAAATTCGATATCCCCATACATTTCGAAGTAATCTTCAGAGGTATCATACTCAAAGGTCAGCCCGGTAGGGGAAATGGTTAACGAGCTTATTTCAAAATCAGCGGTTACCCCAAAGTTGATATGGGTAATACTCCCGCTACTATAAATGAGCCCCGGATCATCTGAATCACCCATACTAACGTCCATTTCTTCATCACCAAAAGTAATGGATACATCCCCATACATCTCGATATAATCCTCGGATGAATCGTACTCAAAAGTAAGGTCGGAAGGAGAAATGGTAATTTCTTTTAAGTCAAAATCAGCCGTAATCGACATGGAAAACTTGGTGAGGGTACCATTTTCGATGAGTATGCCCGGATCATCGGAATCACCCATCGATATAGATACATCCTCATCATCAAGAGAAATATCCGCTTCTCCGAATATTCCAAAAGTGGTTCCTCCGGTCCATTCAAAGCCAAGATCGGTTGGGGTAACGGTGAGCGATTTCATGCTGAACTCTGTGGAAACAGACAGAACTATAGATTCCAGGGACTCTCCGGAGACGTCTAAGTCAAGTGTTGCATCAATGGTTTCTCCATCGAACGAAGTTTCCACGGTGCCATCCAGCTCGAAGAGATCTTCAGAGTCAGTATATGAAAAAGTAAGAGACTGAGGACTGATAGTGACTCCAAAGGCGGTAAAGTCGTCGGTAAAAGCAATGGAGAAGTCACCACCGGTTGTGTCAAACTCGATGCCGGATATTCCACTTATTGTAAATGTTTGTGCATAAGAGTTTTGAGAAGAACAGAGAAGTGCGCACAATACTACCAGAAGAGAGAAAGAATTCCTGAATACCCAAACCATAATTGAACAGTGTTTTTAACGAGTTTAGTGAATTTAAACCGAACAAGTAAAACATTGTAGACCAAAAGTAGTCTGAAATTTTTCAAAAAAGAGAATTAGAAATAGTGAACATACACCTATTCCTAATTCTCATATTCTCTATCTATTTAATAAGCATCATTTTTTTTGTGCTCACAAAGCTGTTTACTTCTAATCGATAGAAGTAAAACCCGGAAGCTAAAGAAGATGCATCAAACCAGGCAGAGTAAGCACCTACGGTTTGTTGTTCGTTTACCAATACCTGTACAACCTGCCCCAGTAAATTATAAACGGTTAGGGTTACCATACCCGGGTCTTTCACCTGGTAATTGATGGTTGTTGACGGGTTGAATGGGTTCGGATAATTCTGCTCAAGTCTGTATTCAATGATTTCTTCACCCGGGGTTTCTTCCGTAGAAACGAACTGGTAATCAAAGAAATAGACCAGGCCTGAGTTGGTTTCAGTTTCTGCATCAGCATGAGGAGATGAAACCAGCAACGTAAGCTCATCTGCAGATACCTGGTACCCAAAGTTGTCGAATTCTCCGGATTCATTAATAGTAATGATATTTACCTCAGTTTCCGGGGTTACGTCAAAGAAAGATGATATTTCGTATTGATATACCGTACCTGTATTGCTTGTAGTGGTTTGAGAGGAACGGCTTGCTCCCACATAAAGTCCGCCATAATCATTAGCAGCTACTGAAATTCCAAAATGATCATTATGCTCACTGTTTTCCTCAACCAGTTTAGTATTCAGCATCCAGCTCCCATCTTCGGATTTTTCGTAGAGGTACACCGCTCCGGTTTTGCTGCCCTCATTAATGTTTCCTGGCGCTCCCACATACAAGAGCCCCTCGAAGCTGTGTAATGCAGTACTTTCGTTGGTTATGCTGATAAATACCTCAGAAGCGGTAACACTATATCCAAAAAGATCACTTGAGACACCAGCTGCATCATAAAGTTTAGCTGTTTGCTCCCATTCGTCCGCCTCATTTTTTTCGAAGACATAAACAACACCTGTTCGTTCAGCGGCTCCATCGGCATTATAAGCGCCAACAGCGATAATAGATTCATTAACGAAAGTTACCGAGTAACCGAAATAGTCATGAGAAATTCCATCTTCAGCAACCAGCTTGTCCGTTTGAACCCATGTGCCGTCTACTTTTTCGAATACATAGGCAGCCCCGGATTTAACTTCATTTCCATCGGCTTGATTCGCTCCGATAACAGCCATATTTCCTTCGTACATATCCAGTGATATCCCAAACCGGGAGCCAGCTTTAGGATCAGAAGGTTTCAGCTTTTGAGATTGAACCCAGGTGGTGTCGTTATATTCATAGGCATACACCGCTCCGGAGTAAATAGCCGTTTGATGATCACCGGTAGCCCCAACCAGGGCATCGGCTGATCCGAGGCTTACATCTACTCCAAAATTGGCGAAATCGGTGAGTCCGTCCGGGGAGGCTTCGAGTTCGATTTGCCAACCGCTTTCATTTTTTGAATAAAACAGCACCGATCCGGCGGATTGGTATTCGCCAATATCCTTTTGTGGTGCTCCTATAACTGCCCAATTTCCAAGGATAGAAGAAGACCATCCATACAGGGCGTTATCAACGGGTTCAGGCTGTTCAAAGGTTGCCAGGTCCTGAGCATTGGCAAAGTTGGCCACGAATAAAAGTAAAAGAGCGGGGGAAATATATTTCATAAACTTCATGATTAGTCCTCCTCGATGTAAGCTTCCATAGTTATTAGAAGAGTTTGAGGAGTTCCGTCAAACTCTATGAGTTCATGACCAAACCGGTCGGCTTCTCCAACGATTCGATACCCCTGGGGCAGCACAATGCGCAGTTCATAGGTTTCATCAGCAGTTAAACCGCTTATGGCAAAATACCCGGATGAATCGGTGATTGCGAAGAGTTCCAGCCCGCCGGTTGATTCCACGTCGAAGCTTCCGTCCACATCTTCATCGATGAATACACGTTGGCCCTCCCGAAGTGAATCTGCTCCGTCAGGGAACACCAGCTGCCCTACAATATCGGGTTGATATGTGAAGCCTTCGGTGATTTCGGTTTTAAATGGAGGATTTACCCCATCTTCAATAATCCCATAGAAATACAGGGTGTCGGATTCCACAATGAAATCGGGGATAAGTTCAAAGCTTTCGGTTCCAAAACCATGTTCGTCGAAATTGGTGGCATATACATGGTCAATAAGTTTTCCGCCTTCATTAATACCTGCAGAAGTTGCATAGAAAGAGATGATCGTGGAAACAGGAAGTGTACTGCAATAATC
>JAKSCW010000346.1 GCA_022360375.1 Balneolales bacterium | reverse complement strand
GTTACAGTGGTTGTATAATGATTTTCAATTTCCAAAAATCGCCTTTTATAGTCTTTATGTCTAAAAAAAATCCATTTGTTTTTTTGGTATACCCAATCAATTTCAAAAATTGATAAAGAGCATGCTCTTCCAGGGACGATTATATAAAAATGAAAACTTTTCTGCAAAAAAGCGCAAAAGTTTTCTTTTATTTGCTTAATGTTTCCGTAAAATTTACATTAGCGTTGCTTACAAAAGCGCTTTTCTTACTAACCAAAACAAACAAGTATTAACATGAATAATGCTACAAAAGTGTTTAAGTTTTTGTTTGCTATATCTTTATTGATATTTACAAATGAGTCGATATATGCGCAAAATGTCTTAACAAATTCTGATTTTGAAACAGGTGATTTAACAGATTGGACAGACAATGTAAACAATGGTGCAAGTGCCACCTTTGGGGTTACAAATGGCGCTGCTACTATTACCAATATTGTTTCAGGATCAAATTCCTGGAATATTCAATTGTACCAGGAATTGACAACAGATCAAATTAATTCGCTAGTTGTTGGAGAGACGTATGTAATTTCTTTTGATGCTTCAGCCTCTGGTGCCCGCTCAATGAAAATGTTTTTTGGGCAAGAAGGTGGAAGCTTTACCGAAGTACAAGGATATGAGGTTGATTTGGGCACAGAAATGGGAACTTATTCCACAGCTTTTGTGATGTCTGAGACATTTTCGGTAATGAAACTGGCTTTTGAAGTTGGCCTTTCAAGTGAAGATGTAACAATCGACAATGTTGAACTTAGACCTGCCGGCAATTTGCTTACCAATGGTGATTTTAACACCGGCACTCTAGATCCATGGTCTACATTTATTAATGGCGGTACTAGTGCAACTATTGCCGTTAACGATAACAGAGCTACTGTGACTGGAATTTCAGGTGCAGGTGGTGCTTCGTGGCATATTCAATTGAACCAGGCTTTCAGCACCGAGCAAATAGACACCTTAGAACCAGGGCAGGTATATACGATTGAATTTGATGCCTGGGCATCTTCTGCACGCCACCTAAGACTATTCTTTGGCGAGGACGGAGGCAATTTCAATTTAGAGCATGATCTTGTGATCGATGAATTAGCTACTGACTCAACACGGTATTCCACAACATTTATGCTCGGTAGTACCTACGGTGCTATGAAGCTATCGTTCGAAGCAGGACTATCTGATGTTGACTTCACTATTGATAATGTGGTCATGTTCAAGGGAGGGGAACTGGCTGAGCCATCTATTGAAAATGATTTCTTTGCGAATTTTACAATCAGTTCGGGTGCAGAGTTTGCATTTGGAATGGCTACCATAGGTGAGGAGGTGTTCATTGACCGGACTCATACATTCACCAGTGTGCCAAGTGGATTTGTTGACGCCACCACAATTATGGGCTCAAACGATGACAAGGGGGTTACTGATGCTTCTGGTTACGTAACCTTTAATGTGAAGCAAGACATGACTCTTTATCTGGCATATGACAACAGAGGATTAGAGACATTGCCTGCATGGTTTACCGACTGGACACAAACCGAATATGTAATTGAAACCTCTGATGTAGATTACACCCTCTTTTCAAGAGCATTTACTAACGGAGATTTAGTAGATATTGGTGGACCTGCCGCAGATCCTCAGGTGACAGGTGTAAATGGTATTTTCTTCCTGGCTGATGATGGACAGGAGATTCCTGATGCTGAACCATTGGGTGACAGCTTTAACTTTTTTGTTGAGGCCGTTAACGTAAACATACCAGAAACAACAAGCCTTGATGTTACTGAAGATACCTCGGAAGTAGGTAATACGGTGCTTGTATTCGACTCCGGTAACTGGAACACTTTTGAAGGTTTCGAATTCCCTGAAGGAGTTGATATGTCGGCAAACAGGATGGAAGGCGATACTTTATTCTTCAGGTTGAAGTCAGACCCGGGGAATTTAGATGGAGTACTTCCTAAACTTATGATTTTGGATAGCCAGCCTGAGGTAGATAATTTTGATTTTAGGTTGGTGTGGGAAATCCCTGTTGAGATGCATGATGCCGAATGGCATGATATTGCATTACCGCTACCACCAGCAACAAAAGCGGAACTGGATTCTGCCAAAGTTGGGAAAAATGTAGATGGAACCGACAGAGCCGAAGGTCCGCTTGATGAATTAAGTCAAAACTGGGTTTATGAAGGCTCTTTTGGTGGAAGTCACTCTATTGGTTCGGAAGAGGATGAAGGTTGGAGAGAATTCAATTGGAATCGCGTTGTTAAGTTTGGTGTTTTCTGGAGTCAGAATTCCGGTGTTGAAGGAAACATCGTTCTTCTTGATGATATCTTTATCGGAAATACCGGTGATTTACAGGATACCCCTCCTGCACCAGCACAAGGCCTGGCTGCTGCATCTTCAAATAGTGTAAATACAGTTTCCTGGAATTCAGTAGCCGGTGCTGAATCCTACACGGTGTATTTCAGTGGAGATCCAATTACTGATCTCTCTGATTCAACGGTATTTTTCTGGGATGTTGTGGATGCTCAAACACTAAGTGTCGAACATTCTATCATTTCACCACACCCTAATGATCCAACGCATGAATACTATTATGCGGTTACTGCTACCAATGCAGTAGGTGTTGAAAATACAGATGCAGCTATAACTTCGGTGATGGCCACGGGTGATCCTGGGGCGTATGTATATGAGTTAACCCCGGAGCAAACCACAGCCATGATAACGGCATTGGAGAATGAAGAAATCGTTGATTTGTTTCCTACCGACAGATCAGGGTCATTTGTGATGAATAAGGACAACTCTCCTCATCCTTCCCCACCAGATTCTGATTCAGAGTTTTCAGGTATGGTGAAAGTGGCTTATGGTGATGATGCAGGAGATGTTTTCTTCTTCGTTTACCTGGATGTGAATGATGATGAATTAGTTGTGAATCCAATTGAGAATGTTAATACTGAAAATGAAGGACTTTCCTGGAATTCTTACAAACGAGATCAGGTAGAGTTCAGGTTAGGAACCTATGAAACTAATTTTGTTACAGGTTCTACTCATATCGATCCACTTGTAGGAGAGGAAACAGACCTGACTTTTAATTACAGACCGGTAGCTTCAAATACTGAAAAACTGGATAGTGTAACAGGTGTTTGGATTAGTTACAGAGGTATTGATAACTACAATACCCAAATGGCATTCCAACCTCTGTTTGAGTATAAAATGGACGAGAATGAAAATGTAATTGGTTATCGCGGGTTCTTTGCGATCAGCAATACAGAATTAAGAGCTCCGTTTTTTGATGAGGAACTCAGTGATTTCACCGTCCCATTGTTTACTCCGCCCACAGGAGATGAATTCGGTTATTACCCGTTTACACTATCTCTTATAGATGATAGAAATGACGGCAGATCCCGATCCTGGGAGAATACGGCGCATCAATTGTTCTACAGTTTTAAACCAAACTTCACGAACAATTATTGGAATAATCCGCAGGATTTAAGCAGCCTTGCATTTACGGGTGTTAATGTGGTTCCGGTTTCAACAGAGGATATTTCAGAGCTTACTCCAAAACAGTTCAGGCTGGACCAAAACTATCCTAACCCATTTAACCCAAGCACGAAGATTCAGTTTGAGTTACCAAGCCAGGTGCGTGTTAATCTGACGGTATACAATGTATTGGGTCAAAAGGTGATGACTCTGTTAGAAAATCAATCCTTAGCAGCAGGTTTACATTCAGTCAACTTCAATGCATCAGCACTGAGTTCCGGAATGTATATCTATCGAATAGAGGCTGGTGAGTTTGTAAGTACCAAAAAAATGATGCTTATCAAATGATCGTAGCTTGATCATAAATTGATGCGGGGAGCAGAGCGCTCCCCGTGTCTTTTCTTGTTATATGAAAAAATTCTTATCACTCTTTCTATTTATTCTTTTTTGCCTTCATTCGTCTATAGCGATCGCGCAAAGCAGGGGCAAAATTTCTGGCTTTGTAAAAGATACAGAGGATGAACCACTGCCTGGTGTTCAAATCATTATAGAAGGAACTACCAGAGGCGTCTTATCAGAGTTGGATGGCTTTTATGATCTTCTGAATCTAACACCCGGAACGTATACCCTGATATTTAAATATTTGGGTTTTGCTGATGTTCGGGTAGAAAATATTCAGGTCGAAAATAACAGGACGACTGAAATAAACGTGACGATGGAAGAAGCGGTAATTTCAGGAGAAGAGGTTCTTGTGATTGCAGAAAGACCAGTTGTGGAGAAAGACAGAACTACCACTACTTCTTTTGTTAGTTCAGAAGAAATCGCCGCTCTACCCATTCAATCTGTTGACGAAGTGATAAACCTCCAGGCCGGAGTAAGTGAAGGGCACTTCAGGGGAGGTAGAATAGGAGAGGTAGCGTACGTAGTGAATGGGGTTCCAATCAATAACTCATTTACGAATAATGCCGGGTTTGAAGTAGAACAAAACATGGTTTCCAG
>JAKSCW010000143.1 GCA_022360375.1 Balneolales bacterium | reverse complement strand
CCCTTAGTTTGAATCTTAAAAAAAGTGATTCGATAAAAAATAAGATATACCGATGGGATGGAATAATTAAAGAATTGTCTACATCTAATGAAGAGTTATACATTTATTTTATGGTAACTCTGCCAAAAAAGAAACAGCTCCAAGAACTTGTAAAGTTAAAGCTTAAATCAACTAATTATGATCATATTCGATCAAAATTAGTTTTTCAGGAAGAGGCAGAAACTTTTACCAAAAAAATTAAAGAAGAACTGCAATTAAATTAACCCTTCCAAACCGGCACGAAACTACAGGCTTCGCCGTACATAATCTTCTTTGCTGTTCCCAGTAAGTAATTGGTGGCAAGTAAGTAAATAGAATCGGGAACGTGAATATCCCCACAACCTTTCAGCAGGATAAACTTATTCTGGTATTGGCTCCACTCGTGGGCTTCTGCATTACGGCGGTAGAGTTCGTGGGAAACTTCTGAAGGAGACAGATGAAAGACTTCTTTTGCAAAAGCATGTGCATGAGTAGTCACCAGCATCCAGGCCCATGGAGCGATGATGGCATCGGAACTGCAATATACCGAAAGGTATTTTCCTTCATACTTGCTCCAATCGTGTTCTTTAAGATGAGTTCGGAAGTCAGTTTCTTTCAATAACAAACCCATATGCAGGAATTCCTTGATGTCCAGTTCCGCAACAGGCGTTGGATCATGGAAGAGTTTTGCCAGGTCAAGCGTAAGCAGCTTGGTATTGGCTTTTACTTTGTTGGTGATGGGTTCTTGCATTTGCTATTCGGAATTCGTTAATGGTCATCCAGAGCAAAGCGATGGATATTCACAACAATCAATGTGGCTAGAAAATTTGTGAAGACTCTTCGCTACGCTCTGAGTGACTACACACTAAAACTCTCCCCGCAGGAGCAGGTTCGGCTGGCATTTGGATTATGAAAATGAAAGCCCTGCCCTTCAAATCCATCGGTGTAATCCAATTCCGTACCTGCCAGGTACAAGAAACTGCGCATGTCTACCATAATCTTCATGCCGTTCATTTCAAAGACCTGGTCCTGATCCGTAGGCTTCGCATCGGTTGAAAAATCGATATTGTAGGTCAGGCCGGAACAACCACCACTCTCCACTCCTACTTTTAAATAGGCATCAGCAGGTACATTCTTCTCCGAACGAATTTCTTCGATCCGGTTAAATGCGCGTTCACTGATGGTTATCTCGCCCATAACTATACAGAGATTACCTGAATTTCAGGATCAATACGTTTTACCATACTTTCGATGGCGTACAGGGTTCCTGTTGTAGCAGTCGGGCAGGTACCGCAAGCACCCTGGTAGTGAACTTTCAGGCGGTTGTCATCCAGTCCAAGTACTTTCAAGCCACCACCATCTGCCAATAAATAAGGGCGAACCTGGTCATCGAGCATTTGGTTAATTTCTTTCAAGCGCGGATCATCTGAATTGGCAGCCTCAGCACTCACTTGCACTTCAGAGTCATCCTCCAAATCAAGTTGTGGCTCAGCTTCCCGAATCGGAGGAGCAAGCTTACGGAGCAATTCTGACCACACAGCCTGGCCATCCTGCGTTACCGTCACATACTTATCCACGTAATACACGTTGATCACATTTTCAATTGCGAATAATGCAGATGCCAATTCATCTCCTTCTGCTTCGAATGCATTTTCAAATGAGCGGGTAACGCCCTGGGTGAGCGGCTCATCCAATACAAAACGCATGGCATCCGGGTTTGGGGTACGTTCTATCTCTTTGATTTTAGCCATCTTTATCTCCTTCTAAACAAAAAATTCTTTCGTGTATTCAATTGCTTCTATCAAACGATCAATATCGTGCTCATTATTGTAAAAAGAAATGGATGCCCGCAAGGTTCCGGGAATACTAAAATGATCCATAACAGGTTGCGCGCAGTGGTGTCCGGTACGAACGGCCACCCCTTCTTTATCTAAAATAGTTCCGGCATCGGTTGGGTGAATTCCATCTAATAAGAAAGAAATTACGGAAGCTTTTTCAGAGGCTGTTCCTACAAGGGTCAGTCCTTGAATTTCGCTCAATTTACGGGTGGCGTATTCGACCAACTCGCGTTCACGGGCTGCTATGTTTTCCATGCCGATCGATTCTATATAATCGATCGCGGCACCGAATCCTACTCCTGCTGCTATTGGGGGGGTTCCTGCTTCAAACTTATGGGGAAGATCATTCCAGGTTGTTTTTTCGAAGGTAACCCGGTCGATCATGTCTCCCCCGCCCCGGTATGGAGGCATTGCTTCAAGGAATTCTTTCTTTCCGTAAAGAATTCCGAACCCTGTTGGGCCACACATTTTATGCGCAGAAAAGGAATAAAAATCTGCGTCAAGAGCCTGAACATCCACTTTTGAATGTGGAACAGCTTGTGCTCCATCAATTAAAACAGGAATATTCCGGTTATGAGCGGCTTTGATAATTTCTTCCACCGGATTTATGGTTCCTAATGCATTGGAAACATGAATTACGGCAATCATCCTGGTTTTATCAGAGAGTAACCGATGGAAAGCCTCCATGATTAATTCACCGTTTTCGTCTATGGGAATTACTTTCAGCGAAGCACCGGTTTGCTCAGCTACAATTTGCCAGGGAACGATATTGGCATGATGCTCCATCTCCGTTACCATGATTTCATCTCCGGCCTGGAAATTAGACCGCCCGTAACTATTCGCTACCAGGTTAATGGAATCTGTGGTACCGGTAGTAAAAATGATTTCTTCTAAATGTTCAGCATTAATGAATGTACGCACCTTATCACGGGTAGCCTCATACTCATCGGTTGCATGCTGGCTTAGAGAATGTATTCCGCGGTGCACATTCGAATGTTCGAATGAGTGATACCGGTTTAGCCGATCAATGACTACCTGGGGCATCTGGCTGGATGCCCCATTATCCAGGTACACCAATGGTTTTCCATTTACTTCCTGGTGAAGTATAGGAAATTGGGCACGTACAGCTTCCCAATTTATGGCAGATATGTCTTTTACCGTTTCGTTCATTTTAAATACTTGTTATGCTGAACTTGATTCAGCATTTGTGTCACCGGAAATTTGAATTTTCACAGATCCCGGATCAAGTCCGGGATTGCGACCTGGTCGTCAGTCTCTGGTGGTGTACTTAATAACCTCGTTCAGCAAAAGCTTTTCTACGGATTCAACTTCCAT
>JAKSCW010000416.1 GCA_022360375.1 Balneolales bacterium | reverse complement strand
TATAAGGGTGAGGACGTCGCGCCTGATTTTGCTTCCATCTTTGATGAAGAAAAACGCTGCAAAGGGAACAACCAAAATTGCAGAGAAAATATTTGTGAATAAACCAAGAGCATCGTTCAGCACATTGGTGATTCGATCCATGTTGAAGAGTGTTTCTGCTATCTGGGAAATGCTACTTTCGATATATCCTTCAGGGATAAAGGTATAATTGGTGGTTAACCATATCTCAAGATCTATCGCGATACTTTCGATTCTTTCTATGGTAAGAAAGTCACTCAATTTCAGCATTTCCTCTACAACCAACGGAATTATATTGGTTGAAATGAAAACCAGGAGTAATATCATACCTGAAAGAGTGAGCGTAATTCCCAATGTACGATTCAAACCCATTCGCTGAAGTCTGTTCACAAAAGGATCAAGAATGTAACTTAGTATCATTGCGAGTATTAAGTAGGCAACAAGCGTACTATAGTTGTACATGATAAGGCCTACCACGCCAACAGCAATTAACCCTACTCCAAAACGTACAACCTTTTCAAGGGTAATATTTCTCATAGTTTTTCCGGATCAATCTTATTCAAAACCTTCAAAATTGATTCTGAATCGTAGCCTTTTCTGAGCAAAAAGTCGAATATTTTCTTTTTTCTCTTTTCAATATCCACTCGCCGGAACCGGGCTCTGTTTTTGGAGATTAGCAGTAAAACTTTATCCTCTGATTCTTCCTTCCCAAACTGATCGAGAGCTTCTTCTATCTCGTGAACTTCCAAACCCTTTTTTAAGAGTTCAATTTCAATCTTTTTGCGTCCCCAGTTGTTGAAGTGAAATTTATCGGAAGCAAATTTTTTCGCGAATGCTTTATTGTTGATATACCCTTTTGCAGTTAATTCTTCTAATATGGAAGTAATATCATCTTTGGAATACCCCTTTTTAGTTGCCTTTATCCGGAGTTCATGTCGGGCATGATCTCTTCGGGAAAGAAGATCAAGCAGATACTCCTTAATTTTCCATTTATGTTCAAAAGCGATGATTTGTTCAAATGAATCAGCGATAAGAAGTTGGCCTGGCTTTAAATCAAATCGGGTAATCGTTGAATCTGAAACTCCGATCAGAAATTCATCATCGATAAAAAGGGAAAAGCGGGTGGTACTTTTTTTTTGAGAAGTAATCTTCGAGATTTTTCCGGGAAGTAATCCCGAAGCCTTCTCAATTAAATCATCCGGGCTTGGCTTATTCGGCCGCAACACCGTTGGTATTCAATTCCATTTCCGGTTCAATACCGCTTAATTTTTGACGAACCAGGAGTTCAATTTTATCACATAATTCAGAATCTTCTTCCAGGAATTGCATAGCCGAATCTGCTCCCTGGCCTATTGGTTCGCCTTCATACCGAAACCAACTTCCTCGTTTTTGAATGACATCATATTCAACAGCAAGGTCAAGAATTTCAGAAATCCGGGAAATTCCTTTGCCATACATAATGTTGAATTCTACAACCTTAAAGGGGGGAGCTACTTTATTTTTAGCAACTTTCACTTTGGTACGATTACCTATTACTTCATCTCCCTTTTTGATTGCCCCGATTCTGCGGATATCCAACCTAACGGAGGAGTAAAACTTCAAAGCCTTACCTCCGGTAGTTGTCTCAGGGTTACCAAACATCACGCCTATTTTATCACGAACCTGGTTAATGAAAATACAGGCAGTAGAAGTTTTGTTTACCACTCCGGTTATTTTACGCAATGCCTGCGACATTAATCGGGCCTGGAGCCCCATGTGCGAATCTCCCATCTCTCCTTCCAATTCAGCGCGTGGAACTAAAGCAGCCACGGAATCAACTACAATCACATCTAAAGCTCCTGACCGGATCAACGTTTCGGTAATTTCTAATGCTTGCTCTCCGCTATCAGGCTGTGACACCAGCAGTTCTTCGGTATTGATTCCTAATGCTCGTGCATAACGTGGGTCGAAGGCATGTTCAGCATCGATAAAGGCAGCGTAACCACCATTTTTTTGAGCTTGCGCAATCACCTGAAGAGCCAATGTTGTTTTACCACTAGCTTCAGGACCATAAATCTCAATAATTCTGCCTCTTGGCACTCCCTGAACTCCAAGTGCATAATCAACCATAATGGAACCAGTAGAAATAACATCCACATCACGCGCGGCGTCATCACCTAACTTCATGATGGTTCCTTTTCCATGTTGTTTTTCAATTTGCCCAACGGCGATTTCTAGTGCTTTTAGTTTGTTTTCGTCAGCCATAATTGTAAATAGGTTGGTTTCATTTGTAGCAAACATACGGGCGAAGGGTGTCAGGGTGTGTCACCGTTTGAATCGCAATTAATATATGTTCGATATATGTAAGACTCAAATTAATTCTGTGCCTTACAAAATATTTTCTACTGAAGATTTAAGCTCATAAATCATCTCTTCGATTTGAGATTCAGTAGTATAAGGAGCTGGCCCAAGACGAATGATGTTGTTTCGGGCATCTGTAAAGATATTTCTGGAAAGCAGATCTGCTTTTAACGTTCTGGCTTTTGGAGAGGTTAAAGAGAGGAAACCTCCGTTACGTGAAAGTGTTTCGTTGTGAGTAAGCTTGATTTTTTTCGGATCAAAATCTTGTTCTAAAAAAAGAGATCTGAGTATCCCAACTTGTGACTCATATTGATTTCGAAGTACTTCCGGAGTCAGGTTCTGCTCTTTGAAAAATTCGACTACTTTTGCGGCGCGAAATTGAGAGGAAGGGTCGTATGTGGCGCTGGCAAAGCGTTGATCAGAATGATCGTAGTGAACCGGATCATCATTTCGTGGATGATCTAAGGTACTGAAGGAAGCGAACCAACCAGTGACCACCGGGCGAAGTTCACAATCCTCAGGGAATCGAAGGAAACAATTTGCTTCGCCCCATTGCAGGTATTTGTACCCGCCAATTAATAGGAAACAATCTTCCAACCCTTCTTCACGAATAGAAAGTGGAACCACATTTGTACCGTGATAATCATCAATGATAACAGGAATTCCCTGCACTCTTGCGGCAGCTGCAATTTCAGAAAGGTGGGTATTGATCAATGAATTCATGAAATATACTCGCGAAAGCATAATGGCAGAGGTATTAATATCAATCTCTTTGATAACCCGCTCTCCAAAGGATTCATCCGGATCAGCAGCAACCCGAACGATGTCCATTCCTTCTTCCTCTAAGCGTTTTAACTGGCGGAACAAGGAATGGAATTCTCCATCTGTAGTGATGATTTTGGGCTTATTCTTCAAATCAAAGCTGCTAAGCAGGCTAACCATTAAGAAATGGGTGCTTTCTTCACGACAGTAAAATCCATCGGGGTCATCATAAAAATCCCGAAGGTAATTCCGAAGAATTTCGGTTTTCTCGAAAGCGGCTTCCCATTTTTTGTCAACCATGCGTGCACATACATCAAAATACTCGGTTTGCCCTTCTCGGGCTATATCGGGCCAGGCTTGATGAGAATGGCCCGTAAAGAGGAGGCGATTAGAAACATCAAAATGAGAATAATGAGGAATAAGTCGGTTGGCTAATTGATCAATTTCTGACATCGTAAAACTAGAATTCTGTTCTTATGGCCCAAAGGTCGGGAAAAATAGGTTGGCTAATTGTTTTCTGAAGATAGGCTACACCATCGCTACCACCGGTGCCTTTTTTCTTCCCTATGGTACGTTCCACCATTTTCACATGGCGATACCTCCATTCCTGTAATCCTTCATCAAAATCCACAAAAAGCTCGCAAACTAGTGCAATTTCCGGCTGCTCGTTCATTACTTTTATTAGCACTTTTTGGATTCTTTCAGAGGGATTGAAGATCAAACCAACTTCATTTTCCCGTTTTGGTTGTATAGAGAATCCTTTTTGGGTAAGATACATTCCGAAGCTTTCCCAGAGAGTTTGTTCCGACATCCGTTCTTCCAGAATCCTGATATGTTCCGGTACATTCTGGTGAGCCTGCTTCATGTGCGGAAGCCTGATACCACAAAGGATTTCCATTTCCCGAAATTGGAGAGATTGAAAACCCGTAGACCTTCCCAAAAAAGAACGAAAACTATTAAACTCCAGGGGAGTCATGGTTTCCAGAATATCTACTTGAGAAACCAATGTTTTCATGATGGTGAGCACCCTCCGCATTGTTTTTACGGTTCCCCAGGTGTTTCCTTCTTCCAGGTCCGACTTCAGCTTCCCAAATTCATGAAGTATTTGTTTGAACCACAATTCATAGGTTTGATGAATAATAATGAACAGCATTTCATCATGTTCTTTCGGTTCAGATTCTAACTCCTGCAGTTCAAGAAGTTCATTTATTTTTAAATAGCTGGTGTAAGTAATTTCCATTTATTCCTCCTGGTTGTTAATGATAGTCAGAATTATGATTATCTTCGAAAGAAAAGGTACATGAGTATCATAATTGCCGATGCGGGGGCTACCGTAACAAACTGGGCGATAGTTTCCGGGTTTCACGAACAAATTGTCAAGACTTCTGGCATTAATCCTGTTTTGAAGGTAGATGCGGAGATAGAGGCCACCATTTTTGATGAATTATTACCTCAAATTGATTCGAACGAGGTTAAAGAAGTTTTTTTTTATGGGGCAGGATGCAAAGACTGGAACCAGGCAGAGCGCGTACAAAAGCTCTTAAATGAAGCATTTCGCAAAAAACAAGTTACTGTAAAAACGGATATTGAAGGGGCTGGAATCGCTTTATATGGAAAAGGTACCGGAATTGTCGCAATTGCAGGAACAGGATCAAGTGCAGGTTTTATGGATCGGGGGCAGCTTGTAGATATTATGCCTTCGAAGGCGTACCCGGAAGGAGATTTTGCAGCTGGTGCTCAAATCGGAGCCCGTATTTTGAAAGACGTTTTCGTAGGAGAAGCCCCGGAGAGTATTAAGGGCATTATTGAAGAAAACAGAAAACTGAGTGTGAATGAATTATTCCTTCGCTTCCAGGATCCAAATAAATCGAAATTAATTGCTTCGAAAGTACTTGCTGATATTGCTACGTCGCCCGGATTTAAAGATCCTGACCATGATCAATATTTGCGTGCAATTGTACAAACGTCGTTAGATAAGTTATTTAATTTGATGAAGGCTCATTTCAAAAATGCATTGGCTGTTCAACCGATTCGGTTTGTAGGGTCTACGGTGTTCACTTTCGAGGAATATTTCAGGGAGTATTTTAAGCGAAAGAGTATCCTGATTGATGATATACAAAGAAATCCAATTCGGGGGCTTGTTCATCATCATCAAAATGAGTTATGATTGACACTCATTCACACATTTATCTGGAACAATTTGATGAAGATCGGGATGAGGTTTTTGCAAGGGCTGTTGAAGTTGGAGTAAAAGCCATTTTCATGCCGGCTATTGATTTCAATTCCATTCCCCAAATGGAAAAAATGAGTCACCCTGGCATCGAATTCTACAAAATGGCAGGCCTCCATCCCGTGGATGTGAAACAACTTAATTCAGGATTCGAGCAGGAACTGTTTGAATATTGTGAGTTGGATAACTTTTATGGGGTTGGGGAAACCGGTTTGGATTATTACTGGAGTACTGATTTCGCGGAAGAACAAAAAAAGAGTTTATTCATTCATTGCAAAGTGGCAAAAGCCGTTCAAAAGCCAATCGTGTTACATAACCGGGAAAGTACCAAGGACCTGCTGGATATCATTGAAAAAGAGCAAGACGGTTCCTTAACCGGTATCTGGCATTGTTTTAATGGAACTCTGGATGAAGGAAAACGGGCAATTGATTTGGGCCTCCATTTAGGAATTGGAGGTGTTGTTACTTTCAAAAATGGAGGGGTCGATAAAACGGCTGCACAACTTCCAATTAACAAGATGGTGCTTGAAACAGATGCTCCCTATCTGTCACCAACTCCTATGAGGGGAAAACGGAATGAGCCTGCTTTTATAAAGTTTACATCTCAGAAGTTGGCGGAGATTTTTGAGATTAGTTTAGACGAGGTAATTGAGCAAACAAGTGCAGGTGCAGAAAAACTATTTAGAATAAACAGTTAAAATGCGATAACCAACTGTTTATTTATTATCTACACATTGGAATTTCGCTAAAACTTTTTTAGCATCCCCCTTTTAGAAAATCAAGAAAGAAAGCTAATAACTACATAAATAAATTAAAATCTGGGATTTATCATGATTAAAAATATTGTAATCACAGGATTGTTCTGTCTCATCTCATGTTCAATCTTTGCTCAAAGCATATCCATTTCAGGCCGGGTAGTTGATGGAGCAGGTGAAGCACTTTCAAGTGCAAGTGTAACTATTAAAGGGACATTACGGGGCACGCTTACAGATTCTGATGGTTATTACAGCATCAACGCTAATACAAATGATATACTGGTATTTTCATTTGTCGGCTTTAAAGCCAAAGAAGTGTTGATAGAAGATAACCCTGTTATTAATGTAACATTGGATGAACAACTTAATTTAGGAGAGGTGCTGGTAATCGGTTCTCGAAACAAAAGCAGAACAGTATTGGAGACTGCAGTTCCCATTGATGTATTGGATGTGTCAGAGTTATTAGCAGAAAGCCCCCACGTAAACCTGAACCAGCTGATGAATTATGTGTTACCCTCCTTTACTTCCAGCCCTCAGATTGTGGCTGATGGAACAGATCATATTGACCCTGCATCGCTCAGGGGCTTGGGACCTGATCAAATGCTCATTCTTATAAATGGGAAAAGGAGGCATACTTCGGCATTGCTGAATGTGAATGGCACACCGGGCAGAGGAAGTGTGGGTACAGATTTGAATGCTATCCCAGCCGCTGCAATAGAACGAATTGAAGTATTAAGAGATGGTGCGGCAGCGCAATATGGTTCAGATGCTATCGCCGGGGTAATTAATATTATTCTTAAAAAGGATACCAATAATCTGGATATCTCTGTTCAATCAGGTACACAGGCTAGTGCCAACGGGAATAATTTTGAAGGGGGTATTGATGGAGAAGATTTTCAACTTAATGTGAATCGGGGATTGGCCATAGGCAATCAGGGCGGGTTTGTAAATATTACAGGTTCTATCAATACCCGGAACCGAACGAGTAGATCCGGAGAGTTTACCGGCGAAATTTATAATGGATACAATGCCATTGAATGGGTCGCATTCCAGAACGGAGCCAATTTACAGGCTCTTCAAACCGATCTTACTGCTATACAGCAGTATGCAGCGGGTGTAACACACTTCAGCACAGATTTAAAAAACTCAATTGCTGCAGCTACCGACATTGCTACTATTCAAGGTTTATTGAGCGATGGTGATGGGAATCCTGTTGATTATACCGATGCTGAGTTAGTCGCGCGAGGGCTTAACCGGGGAGATTTTCGAATGAATATCGGGCAGCCCGAATACCGGGAAGGGAAGTTATTCGCTAATTTTGAGCTTCCTATCGGCGAATCTACCTTGTATTCGTTTGCAGGAATAAGCAACCGGCGAAGCATAGGTTTTGCCTTCTATCGAAGACCTACACAAGAACGAGCGTATACACCACTTGCTATAGACGGCTTCCGTCCCGAAGGCCATACGTTTGTTAAAGATCGGTCTTTTGTTGTTGGAATCCGGCAGAATATCTCAGGGTGGGATACTGATTTAAGCACCTCGATAGGTGCAAATACGTTTAAATTTTGGGCAGCCAATTCGCTGAATGCCACAATGCAAGGGGCATCCCCGAGACTATTTGATTCATGGAATAACTTCTTCCAGCAAACTACCTCTAATTTTGATGTAACCAGGAACTGGCCGGAAATTTTTGCAGGACTAAACGTAGCGTTTGGAGCGGAATACAGGATAGAAAATTACCGGATACTGGAAGGAGAAGAAGCTTCCTGGGCCACGTATGATGTAAATGGGAATGTTGTTACGGACTTTAACCAGCTTGCTGATTCCTTGAAAGTACTGGACTTTTTTGGCCGCCCAAGAGTAGGGGGAGCTCAGGCTTTCCCAGGTTTTAGCCCATTAAATGCGGTAGATGATTACCGCCAGAATTTTGCCGGATATTTCGACTTTGAGTTTGATTTTACTGATAATTTATTTGTTGGAACTGCTGTCAGATATGAGAATTATAGTGACTTTGGTTCCACCATGAATTTTAAACTTGCTACCCGAATTAGGGTAACGGAATCTTTGAGTGTAAGGGCTTCAACCAGTACGGGTTTCCGTGCTCCTTCTCTGCACCAACTTAACTTTAGCAGCATAAGTACTCAGTTTGATTCTCAGGGAATTGGGCAACAGGTACTTACTGCCCGAAATACCAGTACTGTGGTTCAAAACCTGGGTGTTCCCCAGCTTAAAGAAGAAACATCGATAAGTGCAAGTGGAGGATTTACCCTTCTTCTCTCGGATTTAGGCGTGACCCTTTCCATTGATGGGTACTACACGGGAATAGAAGACCGAATCGTACTCACCAATCAATTCTCTCAAGACGATTTCATCGAAAATGGAGATGATAACATTGCCAGTATTTTAGAAGGAGCCAGGGCAAATAAGCTTCAGTTTTTTACTAATGCTATTGATACAGAAACAATGGGTATCGAAGCAGTAGCTTCACACCAAACCAGAGTGTTTGGAAACTGGATATGGACAAATGATCTTGCTTTTTCTTATTCCCAAACTGAGCGGGTGGGAGAAATTAATACCAGCGATCTTTTAGCAGATTATGAAGAGATATATTTCGATGGATTTAGTGGAGTATTGCTTGAAGGTGCCATACCTCAAACAAAGATGAATCTCTCAAAGTCACTTTCTAATAAGAATTGGACATTTTCTATGAGGAATGCCTATTTCGGTGAGGTAACAGAAGCAGAAACCCATCAAGTAAATAGTGTAAATGTACATCCTGTTTATAGTGGAAAAGTAATTACTGATGTGTCGGTTATTTATCGTTATTCTCCTCAGTTATCTATTACTTTTGGAGCAAATAACCTGCTGGATATTTACCCGGATAAGCGACCTCAGAGTCTTACCTCCGGGAATCAATTTATTTACTCTCGAAGAATTTCTCAGTTCGGTTCAAATGGTAGATATGTGTTTACCAAAGTAAATATTGCTTTATAAATAACCGAAATATGGATAAGGGAAATGGCTCGATGAAATGAGAGCTTTTTGGAAGTGAATCAGTGCTTGTTTAAAGAATTGCCAGTACTGCGAAACATCATTTGTATTGTTTGGTATACGCATTTGATTCAATTTTCAAGGAGAAATCATGAGACAAACAATTTGGGTGGTTTTGGGCGCAGCCCTTCTTACTTTTTCTTGCGCCCAGGCAATAGATGTTCAGCAATTTGTTGATAGCGAGCCATATGGATTTTGGAATGGACTTTGGCATGGCATAATTGCTCCATTCTCCTTTTTTGTAAGTTTATTTAAGGAAGATGTAGCAATTTATGCGATTAACAATAATGGCGGGTGGTACGACTTCGGGTTTGTGCTGGGAGCTGGAATTCTTTTTGGTGGAAGCCGAAAGGGAAGAAGACGTAAAAAAGAGGATTAGAAACTCTTTTCTATAAGTGCAGTTAAGAGGTTTCAATTCATATTCCGCTCTGATAGCTGAGCCAGAGCGGAATATGAAAACAAGATAAGTGTCTATTCTTCAGCTGTATCTGAAAATGCTCTTTTGCCAGAGAAGTAAGAAGTAAATAGCAAGATAATAGCAGCTAAGGCGCCACCAAATTCACCATCCTGTGCTACAAGATGGGCAGATAAAGCGAGTAAAAAATCAAAGAAAAAACCGGCATAAGCCCATTCTGTAAGTGCCATGGGTTTACGAACCCAAAGGACTATAATTCCTAATACTTTTGCAATGGCCAGCGGGTAAATGATAAATGTTGGAAAACCCAAAGTGACGAATACCTCGCTCACCTGTGCATTATTAAATAGGTACATGAATGCAGACATTAACATCATAAGGCTGAGTAGTCCGGTAGAAATCCAATAAATAACTTTAGAAGTTTTAGTACTCATAATAAGTTGAATAATTTAGGTAATAGTGTAATTGAAAATATAAACAGGAAGCTTTCATGGCTTCCTCACTTCGCCTGGCTAAGATTTGCAGAATAATCCAAAGCTATTGGCTTTGGATTCCAAGTTTAACAAGTTCAGAGAAATCATCAAAATAAGCTGCTTCCAATCTAAGTGAAGGATATTCAAACCGGAACGGATGATCTGTTCTAAGCTTCTTAAAAAGTTCGATTTTGTTTTTATGTGTTGAGAGCTTCAAAAGTAATGTATGATATTCTTTAATCGGATGAAGTTGAAGTAACACTTCTTTGAGCGAATAGTGCTGCTTGGTAAGAGACAGTTTTTTTTCCGGAAAAATAGCTTCGGAAGTGGGTTTTGGTAACTGAAAAAAATCACATAACTGATCACAAATCATTCTGCTGGCACTCAATTTAGCTTGCTCGGAATAACCCGCAATGTGAGGTGTTGCAATAAATGCCCGCTTCATAAACGTGGGATCAAAATCGGGTTCATTCTCCCATACGTCAATAATGATATCATGTACATAACCGCGATCCATTGCTTTTAAAACCGCCTGTTCTTCAATTACACCTCCGCGAGCGGTGTTAATAATAAGCTCAAAACGTTGACCGGTCAGCTTTTCTTCATTCAACCAATGATACGTAGAATAAGGTGTATCCTTATTCTCTAGCGGTACATGGAAGGTAAGTACATCGCAGTTCAGTACTTCCTCCACGGTAGAAGAAGTAAAATCTATTTCCTTTTTTGCTCTTGGAGGATCATACAGCACTGTTTTC
>JAKSCW010000583.1 GCA_022360375.1 Balneolales bacterium | reverse complement strand
TCCTGATGAGGAATATGAAAATGCAGGAGCTTCTATTGTAACTCATCAGGAACTATATGCAGGGAAAGATATGGTTATAAAATTCAAAGGGCCTGCCATAAAAAGTATCCCACTAATGCAAAAAGGAACCCTTCTATTTTGCATGGCACATTTTCATTCCTTTCCTGATCGGGCAAAATTGCTTGAAAAACACAACATCAATGTGATTGCAATGGAAGATGTGGTGCAGTCGCCTGAAAAATTACCAAAAGATATGGTATTGGGGCTGATGGCTGCTGATAATTGTCTCGAAAGTGATCTGCGAATAGCCGGAATTGATCAGGATGAATTTCATGTAATCGGATTTTCGACCCAAATGATCGGGTTAATCCGGCGATTAATGAATCATGGCCCAAAAAACCTGGTATTGCATCATGTACATGGAACTATTGAAGATCTTGGAGAGCTCAATACACAAATTCGTGTGGTCTTCGATTCTGCAACCATTCGCGATGCATCAACACTTATCCAAACCCTGCAACGCCATGATATCCGGTATTACGATGTACATCAATTTGTAACCGATCATGGACAAGAAGCCTTACAATACTATCGTCTTGTGAATCCGGCTTCAAAGTTTGGCAAACGAAAAATTGAAGCTTTGCATGAGACAGGCAGAGCCGGTGCCCGATACGGACTAAAATTGCTGGCTGAAAAAAGCCCGAAGCAGCTAAAGCCACAGGAAGCAACCGTTGCAGTTCTTGGATATGGAAATGTAGGAATGGGAGCTATTGATGAATGCTATCGTTCAGGAGTTAAAACCATACGGATTTTGGGGAAACATCAAACCCAAAAAGAGGTAATTGAGCACTACATCAGAGATGCTGACCTCATCATCAACGGAGCTGAACAACCCAAACATTTGCGTGGGGTTAATTACCTGGTCACCAGGGAACACACCAAATCACTGCTTAAAGATGGAACCGTTGTGATTGATTTAATAGGTGGTTCATCAACCAATCGATCTGCCGTAGAGAATGTGATTGAATGTACCTACATGACCAGTCCTTTTTTTGAAGAAAACGGGGTTTTGTTCTCAGCATTATGGGGCTGGCCAATGATGGGATTTATGCGGGAAACTGCTATTAAATACAGCGGGCAGATAACCGATATTTTGCTTGGAGATGATCGGCTGATTGACGGATTAAACCATTTGGCTCCCGGAATTCAGAGAGCTCTTGTTTGCGGTCCTTTCCGCTAATTAATCAATCCCCAATATCCTCCTGTTTGTAGCCTCATCCACTTCGCCACCTGCAAAATCATCAAATGCCTTTTCAGTAACATTGATGATGTGGGCATCGATAAATGGAGCTCCTTCTTCAGCACCTTGTTGAGATGATTTGATGCAACATTCCCATTCAAGTACTGCCCATCCATCATAGCCGTATTGAGATAGTTTTGAAAAAACAGCCCCAAAATCTATTTGTCCATCTCCCGGAGAACGGAAGCGCCCGGGGCGATCAGTCCAGCCCTGGTAACCGCCATAAACGCCGGCTTTTCCTGTAGGGTTGAATTCAGCGTCTTTAACATGAAACATCCGGATGTATTCGTGATAGAAATCGATGTGTTGTAAATAATCGAGTTGCTGAAGAATATAATGGCTTGGATCATAAAGCATTTTCACTGAATCATGATTATTTGTGGCCTCCAAAAACATCTCGAATGTGATTCCATCGTGTAAATCTTCTCCGGGGTGAATTTCATAGCAAACTTCTACCCCTTCTTCTTTACAATGATCTAAAACCGGCATCCACCGTGATGCTAACTCAGCAAACGCACGTTCAACCAAACCCGCCGGACGTTGAGGCCATGGATACATAAACGGCCAGGCAAGTGCCCCTGAAAAACTCGCCATTACATTAATGCCCAGGTGTTTACTGGCAGTAGCAGCATATTTAACCTGCTGCTTCGCCCATTCTGTACGTCCATTATAATTCCCATGTAGTTTTTCCGGGGCAAAAGCATCAAACATCACATCGTATGCGGGATGTACGGCCACTAACTGGCCTTGCAGATGCGTAGAAAGCTCTGAAATCTCCAAACCAGCTTCCGTTACAATCCCTTTAAGCTCATCGCAATAATCCTTGCTGGTTCCGGCCTTTTCCAAATCCATAATGCGGTCATCCCAGCTTGGAAGTTGAACTGCTTTGTATCCTAACCCTGCCGCCCATTCACAAATACTTTTGAGGTTGTTAAATGGTTCAACATCATCCATAAACTGCGCTAGAAAAATTGCAGGTCCTTTAATGGTTTTCATATTCTGTTACTTTGAGTGTTAATGTTCAACTTCAATCCAGATGTTTCCTTTTTCGGTGGATTCAACCACGGCATCCACCAAACTCATCCCATGAACTCCATCCTCAATTTGAGGATAGTCATAGATTTCAAAATTGTGCTCTTTTCCCACTGTATGTGCCCTGAGATGCATCACAAAATTCCGGTAAATATTTG
>JAKSCW010000159.1 GCA_022360375.1 Balneolales bacterium | reverse complement strand
GAGCGCACCGCTCTTACAAATGATAGCGAGCGCATTAGCTCTGCCCTTTCTGGCCTTGGTCAACGTGTGACCAAGCAAATTGAGCATCAAGGTGTTCAAACCACGCAATTGCTTGAAAAAACAAGTGGTGCTGTTACTGGCAAGCTGATTTCATCTTCTGAGCAAGTGGCTCAATCCATGTCTGAGCAAAGTAACGCCGTTGTTTCTACCATGACAGCGATGAATGATCGTGTTGGCCGCGAAATGCCAGCCTTGCTTGAGCGGATGGGCAAAGAGCAAATTAAACTTGGTAAAGTGGTTGAACATGCGAGCCAAAACCTTACTGCGCTTGATAGCTCAATTGGTCATCATGCCGGCGCATTGAATAATGCTCTGACCGATCGCACTCAGCAACTTGAAGGCATTTTCCGTAAGCACGTTCAAACTATGAGCAATTCTATGGAAGAGCGCAGCTCTTCGCTTGATAATGCTCTTGGCAACAAGCTTCAGACATTTGACAATACGCTGATTTCTCGCATGGATGAGTTTGAAGACACATTAACCAACACCACGCAGAAAATTGACTCAGCCCTTTCAAACAAGGCGCAATATCTTGATATGGCCATTTCGTCTCGTGTTGCTGAACTTGATTCAGCATTTGTGTCACCAGAAATTTGAATTTTCACAGATCCCGGATCAAGTCTGGGATTACGACCTGGTTGTCAGTCTCTGGTGGTGTACTTAATAACCTCGTTCAGCAAAAGCTTTTCTACGGATTCAACTTCCATGCTTTCTACGCTTTCTAAGGCAAATGCATATACTAAAAGCTCACGGGACTTCTGCTCTGTTAATCCACGTGAATGCAAATAGAATACTTCCTCGTCGTTCAGGTGACCAATGGTGGCCCCATGTGAGCAACGTACATCGTCCGCAAAGATTTCAAGCTGTGGCTTGGTATTTACTTTTCCTTCTTCTGATAGTAACAGGTTCCTGTTTTCCTGGAAAGAATCAATCTTTTGAGCATCCTTGGCTACAAAAATCTTGCCATTGAAAATGGAATGCGCTTTATCGTTCACTACCACTTTGTGCAATTGGTGGCTGTTTCCATGCGCAAAACGGTGATCCATAATGGAATGCGTATCCGCGATTTGGTCGCCGTCAATCAACACCAAACCATCAACGGTAAAATCAACTTCTGTAGCATTCTGGATTACCCGTGGTTCATTCCGGAATAACTTCGCTCCCAGACAAATAGTGTAGGAATGATATTCAGCATTTCGGTCCAGCATCGCAATTGGGCGGGAAACATGAGATGCTTTTTTGGAGTCTCTTTGAATACGGGCATGGTGAACGTGTGCACCTGCAAACAGCTTGAATTCTGTTACAGGTACGTTCAAATACACATTATCAGCTAAGCCAATGTGTTCCTCAATGATCGTTGCTTTGGAATACATCTCTCCAACAAACAATAGCCTTGGAGTTGCATAAAAAGCCTGTTCTGCATCGGTAAAAATGTTCAGAATATGAATTGGTGCCTCTACCGAGGTTTCTTCCGGTAAGTAAATGAAGGCAGCATCATTAAAAGCTGCATCATTAAACGGAGCGAACACATCATCTTCGTAATTGGTAATGGTTCCCAGATGTTCTTTTACCGCATCGTGTTCACCATATTCGCTCAGATTCCCCACAATAACGTGGTTTGGAAGATCAGAGATAGAAGAAAGCTCTTTATTAAAAACTCCGTTCACAAATACTAAACGGGTATTTAGTGCCTCCGGTAAGAAGTGGGAAGAAAGGTCTCCATGACCAGCCGTGTTTGCTTCTTCGACGGAAACAAACGTGTTTTTTGTTATCGATTTTAAATCGATAAATCTCCAATCTTCATCTTTTCTTGTTGGGAAGGCAACATTTTCAATTACATCACGACCACGCATGTTAATAGCACGAATAGCTACCGAGGTTGCATCACTGCGAATATCGCTGCCTATGTAGTCTAAAATGGTTGCTTTGTTGATTACTTCACTCATTACTGAGCCTCGCCATTTAAGGATAGTTCCTTTTGAAGGGTCTCGTATCCATTTGCTTCCAATTCCTCAGCTAAGCTTATATCACCAGATTTTATGATTTTTCCATCCATCATAATGTGCACAAACTGTGGCTCAATGTAGTTTAGCAAGCGCTGGTAATGGGTAATCATAACAATGGCATTTTCTTCATTCGCAATCCTGTTTACGCCGTCAGAAACTACTTTTAAGGCATCAATGTCCAGGCCTGAGTCAGTTTCATCCAGGAAAGAAAGCTTTGGATTCAGCACAGCCATCTGAAAGATTTCATTTTTCTTTTTCTCACCACCAGAGAAACCGGTATTAATGGAACGGCTCAGAAACTCGTGCTTCATGTCAATTACATCCAGTTTGCTTTCAATATAATCTTCAAACTCAAGAGGATCGAGTTCTTCACGGTCGTTAGCACGGGCTATGGTATTGTATGCTTCGCGAAGTAATGTTTTGTTGGTAATACCGGGGACTTCAACCGGGTACTGGAACGCCATGAAAAGTCCGAGATGAGCTCTTTCATCTGCATCCATTTCGGTGATATTTTCACCATTAAAAAGAATTTCGCCTTCGGTTATTTCATATTCGGGATGGCCGGAAACTACTTTGGATAGCGTACTCTTACCACTTCCGTTCGGACCCATAATTGCATGGATTTCACCGGCGTTTACTTTCAGGTTTACGCCCTTTAAAATTTCGATGTCTTCGCCTTCAACTACGGCATGTAAGTTTTTGATTTCTAACACTGTGATCGTCTTTTGAGTTTATTTAATTTCTTTTTTAAACGTTATCCTGAACTTATTTCAGGATATGTAGTGGTACATACTGTGAGAATTCACAGATCCCGGATCAAGTCCGGGATGACCACAATCCGGGCGTTAGCCTACGCTACCTTCCAGCTTCACATCCAGGAGTTTATTCGCTTCCACAGCAAACTCAAGGGGTAATTCTTTCAGTACATCTTTCACAAAGCCATTAATGATCATAGAAATGGCGTCTTGCTCGCTAATGCCACGCTGCATCAGGTAAAAAATTTGCTCCTCTCCCACCCGGGAAGTAGTCGCTTCGTGTTCAACACTGCTGGTGGGGTTTTCAGAAGAAATGTACGGAAACGTATGCGCTCCACATTCCTGCCCTATCAGCATCGAGTCGCATACCGAATAGTTTTTGGAGCCGTGCGCTTTCTTCCCAATTTTTACTTCACCGCGGTAGCTGTTTTGGGATTTCCCTGCAGAAATACCTTTAGAAATAATGGTGCTCTTGGTATTTTTTCCAAGATGAATCATCTTAGTTCCGGTATCTGCCTGCTGCATTTTAGTAGTAACGGCCACTGAATAGAATTCACCAATAGAATTATCTCCCTGGAGAATCACACTTGGGTATTTAAGCGTTACTGCAGAACCGGTTTCCAGCTGAGTCCAGGATATCTTGGAGTTTTTCCCTTTACAAATACCACGCTTGGTTACGAAATTATAGATACCACCTTTTCCATTTTCATCTCCTGAATACCAGTTTTGAATAGTGGAATACTTGATATCTGCGTTATCCAGGGCAATCAGTTCAACTACAGCTGCATGAAGTTGGTTTTCATCATACATAGGTGCTGTACAACCCTCCAGGTAGCTCACACTGGAACCTTCTTCAGCCACGATTAACGTGCGCTCAAACTGGCCCGATTCCATGTTATTGATTCGGAAATAGGTAGAAAGCTCCATAGGACAGGCAACACCTTTCGGTATATAACAGAAGGAACCATCGGAGAAAACCGCAGAATTTAACGCTGAATAAAAATTGTCGCGAACAGGCACTACAGAAGCCATGTACTTCTTAACCAGTTCAGGGTGGTCCTGGATGGCTTCACTCATTGAACAGAAAATCACGCCTGCTTCTGCGAGTTTTTCTTTGAACGAAGTGAAGATCGAAACGCTATCAAAAACGGCATCAACAGCTACACCGGCAAGCATTTTTTGCTCTTCCAAAGGAATGCCCAGTTTTTCATAGGTTTCGCGAATATTCGGGTCCAAGTCATCCAGGCTATCCAGTTGTGGTCGCTGCTTTGGTGCAGAATAATACAACAGGTTTTCAAAATCGGGGCTGGTATACGTAGCATTGAACCAATCAGGTTCTTTCATTTCTTTCCAGGCGTGATAAGCATTCACACGAAAATCCGTCATCCATTCCGGTTCGTTTTTACGCTTAGACAGCTCTCGTACAATTTCTTCGCTAATACCTTTGGGAAACTCTTCGTATTCAACATCGGTGGTGAAGCCATACTTATACTCCTCACCGATCATTGATTCCAGAGCTTTTACTTCATCGTTTAATTCTTCGCTCATACTACGTGATTTGGTACGTTAAATTTAGTAGGTTAACCGCCCTTTATCGATTAGCGTTCAGCGGTTTGGTCACTTTTCTTTTTCCGTATTGAAAATACAAAATCCCCTTCTCAGATTTGATTGAGTTTTCTTATTACGGGAATAGAGGCAATATAAAATCTATGTGCGCTATGGGATTTTAACTTCCAGCAATTTCGAAGTTTCAGAAGCTGAGATATTGACCCCTGGAATGCAATTTGGAACCAGGATAGAATCCCCCAATGCGTATGAGATTTTTCCACTTCCGAAATCAAGTTCTCCCGCTCCTTGAAGGCACATTAAAATGATGCAGGAATCGATCTGAGAGTAATTTCTTTGAACGGAACCTTCAATCAATAATCGATTGGTTATGAAATATTGGCTTTTTCCGATTTCTACTTCCCCCGCCGACTTATCATACACTGTTTTGTATTCGTCGTAAAAGTTGTAATCGATGGCATCCACCGCTTGTTCTACATGGAGCTCGCGCCCCACACCGTTTGCATCCACCCTGTCAAAATCATAAATGCGATAGGTGATATCGGAAGTTTGCTGAATTT
>JAKSCW010000473.1 GCA_022360375.1 Balneolales bacterium | reverse complement strand
TGTTTTTCCTGCATTGCTTCGAGAAGCGCACTTTGAACCTTGGCCGGGGAGCGGTTAATCTCGTCAGCCAGTATTATATTAGCAAAAATAGGACCCTTTTTAACAAAGAAATCCCCTTCTTTTTGATTGTAAATCAAGGTTCCAATTAAATCGGCAGGTAATAAATCCGGAGTGAACTGAATGCGTTGGAAATCAGTAGCAATAACTGTTGCAAGAGAAGAGACGGTTAATGTTTTGGCCAAACCTGGAACCCCTTCAAGCAAAACATGACCGTTGGTAAGCAACCCGACTAACAAACGATCGATCATGTAACTTTGACCAATAATAACCTTGTCTAACTCATTTTTTATATCATCAATAAAAGCACTGCTTTTTTCAATTTTTTCTTGCAATGCTTCCATGTCAAAAACTACTTGTTCACTCATTTCTAAAAATTCGGCTTAATATTTGAATTTGTAATGTTTAATTTCTCGCCTTCTGCAAAACCATCAAATATACGGAATGGATATTTTACAATCTTTTTTATTGGGGCTGCTACAAGGAATTACCGAGTTCCTGCCAATAAGTAGTTCAGGACACCTTGCTTTAGGCAGATATATTTTAGGTGGTGATTCTGAAATGGGTATTTCTTTCGAGGTAGTTGTGCATTTTGGTACCCTCTGTAGCATCGTTATTTATTATAAAAAAGAACTGTATGATTTAATTCAGGCCGGAGTTAGTTTTTTGAAATCACCAGCTGCGAAAAAAGAAGACCCGCAGGTAAAAATGATTGGGTTCATCCTGGTAAGTATGATTCCGGCTTTTCTCGTTGGCTTTACTTTGAAAGACCAGGTGGAGGAGGTGTTTTCAAATCCAATTCTGGTTTCCGGGATGCTGATTGTAACTGGAATTATTCTTTTTCTGACCAAATTCACCGGAAACCCTTCAGGAAAGGTAACACTTGGTAAAGGGTTGCTCATTGGCCTGGCTCAGGCATTTGCGATGATACCAGGTATTAGTCGATCCGGATCTACAATTTCGGCCTCTCTTTATTTGGGAATCAGCAGAGAAGAAGCGGCCAATTTTTCTTTTTTGATGGTAATTCCGGTAATTGCCGGGGCCACGATTCTCCAACTTATCGAGTTAGTGGAAGTAGGGGTAAGTAGTGAGCAGATTACCAGTTTGTTAGTGGGCTTCTTTACTTCTTTTATCTCCGGATATTACGCGTTGAAGTATCTCATCATTATTCTGAAGAGACAAGGGTTCCACTATTTTGCGTACTATTGTTGGTTAATTGGAGGCTTTGGTCTGATTTATTTTTTAGTATAAAAGTCTACGGGTGAGTTGGAGTATATTTTTCGGGATACAGAAGATCCTCATATCAAAAGAAGGCGGGATATTTTACGGATAAAAGTCTTACGTTCTATTCCAGAATTGAGAGAGAGGGAAAGCAAATTGCTGTTTAAAACATATACCCGGTTGTAAAATAAACACCCAATCCTTCTTCTGAAAAAGCAAAATCTCCCCGAATAAGAAAGTCTCGCGTAAAGAAGGAAGCCGTACCTGAAAATCCCGCAGAATACTTAAGATCGTTCACAATCACATCCAGATTTTCCCCATTGGGAAAAGTTCTTCCTATGTCGAAGAATAGGTTTCCTCCAAGTTCAGTTTCAATTGCCGGAAATTCAAACAACCACGTTCTTAATTCGGTATTCAGGTATACCACATGATCGTCCAGGAAGCGGTTCGATTCAAAACCTCGAATGGATTGCTCATCACCAGCGTACGCAAGTCTCCAGTAGGGGACATCTCCAAAAGTGAATTCAGAGTACAGGCGAGTGGCAAGGGTAACGTCTTTGATAAGGTGAAATGTTACATACTGGCTCATTTCATGTTCCCAAACAAGCAGGTTGTATCCACTTCCCCAGATTGTTTGCCCAACCTCTACCGTTGAAGAGGCATATGTACCTTTGGTAGGACGAAATTCACTATCCCGGCCTTCCCAGATCAAACCGCCACCCAGCATTAAGGTTCGGCCTCCGCGAAGTCCGGGAGGGGCCGGGGCAGGATTCGAGATCAGTTGATCCGGGTTATTATCCCACGGAGTTTCGTAGCGAAAATCTATGACCGATGCAGCGTCTAAATATCGGGTACTTGATGTTCGTACCAGTGGGAAGCGGGTATCATTTCGAAGCCCAATTGTAAATGATTTGAATTCATAAAAATCAGGAATTCCCTCTGGCGGATCAGTGATTTTTTCGTAATTCCCTATCCCAAAAAATGCATCTTCAAAAAAACGAGCAGCATAGATTAAAGTTTTATTCCTGATGTTTGTATCAAATACGTGGGGTTTATCAATTTCAAGGCTAAATGAGAATAAACCCCGGGTTGTAGCTATCGCTGAGGTATTTATGTATGAATAGAAAGGAGTGTGGTTTTGTTTATAAGAGTACCAGCTTGCAACTCCACCAGCAATGAAGCCAAAATCAGAGTTGTAGGAGATAGCAGGTAAAAATGCAAAATCAGTGGAATCTGCATCAAGGTTTTGAGCTTTTAGTGGGTTGCTACCCCCCCAAAAAAGGAGCATGCACCAGGCGTACACTTTAAAGTTTGTAGTAAAAAAATGCACTTCTATTATATGAAAATGAAGGTAACCAGGATATACACAGGTACCAGAATGCCAAATGACCATAACATATAGCCAACAAAACTAGGCATTTTTACTCCGCTTTGGTCAGCAATTGATTCAACCATAAAGTTAGGGGCATTCCCGATATAAGTGAGTGCCCCAAAGAAAACAGCTCCGGACGAAATTGCCACTAAGGTTTGGGTCATTTCATTCATTAGTACCTGGGCATCCCCACCTGCTGCGTTAAAGAACACCAGGTAAGTTGGGGCGTTGTCTAAAAATGCAGAGAGCAAACCGGTTATCCAAAAGAACATGGAGTTTATAGGATCGCCGTTGGCATCAAATACCGCATTGTTTACAAATACAAGTGCTCCTTCCCCTTCATTAGCAACTTTGAGCATAGCAATTGGTGCAATGATGGTGATAAAAATACCGGCAAATAACTTCCCTACTTCCTGAATGGGAAACCAGTTGAATCCATTGGCAGCACGACTCTCCTTTGACGTGAAATGCCAGCTTATCCAGGCTAAAAACAGCAGTGCAACATCCCGAAGCAGATTTTCGATATTTACATGAACATGATAGATCGTAAGCTCTCCGATATGAACTAATCCTGAAAAAAGAACGGCTCCAACAACTCCCAATAATAATAAAAGGTTGAAGCTGCCCTCTAGCCCAAGTGGTTCAGAACCATCGTCCTTAGGTTGGGTATTCGTTTCTCGTTTATATAAATAGCTATCCAGCATGTAGTAAGCGATGAGCAGAATTGTTGCTACAAAAACCATTTCCCAGAACAGGTGGGTAGTTGTCCAGAAGAAACCAACTCCCTGTAAGAATCCAAGAAACAGGGGAGGGTCACCAAGTGGTGTTAAGGAACCACCCACATTTGCTACCAGGAAAATGAAGAAAATGACAATGTGTTTTTTCGTGGATCGCCACGCATTCGCCCTAAGAATGGGGCGGATGAGTAGCATGGCTGCGCCTGTCGTTCCCATCCAGCTTGCAAGTATCGTTCCGATAAGAAGGATTAGGGTATTAACTGCGGGGGTGCCTTTTAAATAGCCCTTAATTCTAACCCCACCAGATACTGTGAAAAGAGCAAAAAGCAGTATGATGAAAGGAAAGTATTCCAGCAAATAGGCATGAAGTATCTCGTAAAGAGTTGCTTCAAAACCAAATGTGATAATCATGGGAATGATCAATGAAACAGCCCATGCCAAAGATACTTTCCCAAAATTGTGATGCCACCATTCTTCATTTACAAGTGGAAAAATAGCTATGGATAGTAAAATACCAGCAAAAGGAATTACCCATAATAAATTAAGCCCGGCACCTTCAATTCCATGATGTTCTCCACCTTCAGCCGCAAAGCTGAATTCCGGGAACAATGCTAGCACAACAAAAAAAAGAAGTACCCCAAAAAAGCGAACGAAATTCGTATTCATATCAAGGAATTAAACTGGCTGTTTTTATCGGAGGAAAATAGCAGAACTATAACGCATTCAAAATTCAAAATGTGGGAACTATGAATTCATTGGCGTTAAAATTTTGTTAACAGCTTGAATTCTATTTCGAATGAAAAGGTTGTACTTGTCAATCAATCACAAAAGAACTTTATAATGCAGCCATTAAGCAAAGAAAAAATTGAGGAATATCTGTCCGCTATGGAAGGTTGGGTTTTTGGAAACGATAAAATTGAGAAAGAATTCGTGTTCAATGATTTCAGGGTAGCACTAAGTTTTTTAGTTCGGGTAGCATTTGAAGCGGAGGAGTTGAACCATCACCCCGAGATCGTTAATGTATACAATAAGGTGCGTATTTCTCTTCAAACACATGATGTTGGGAATAAAGTCTCAGAAGCTGATGTTGAATTAGCCAGAAAGATAGATTTGTTGCTAAAAGACTAGCATTCGAGCTTAAAAAGTGAGTATATTGTAAGTCTGTCATCCGGCGTGGGTCAGGGTGACTGTTTTCAAAGAAAACATCCACAGAAACCTAAAATCTATGAGTAAAAGTTATTACGAGTTTACGTACATCGTAAACCCTGTTCTTGAAGAAGAGCAATATAAAGAGGCCGTTGAAAAAGTTAACAAGCTATTCTCTGATAACGGCGCAGAAATCGAAGAAGTAAATGAGTGGGGCTTAAGAAAGTTTGCCTACGAAATCGAGAAAAAAAATAGTGGATACTACGTGAATATGTATCTGACAGCGCCTGCAGAAGCTACTGCTTTGGTAGAACGTAACCTTCGGATTGATGACCACTTCATGCGATATTTAACATTGAAGTACGACGCGAAAATGAAACGTCATCGAGAGTTGGTTAAAAAGAACGCAGTGCCGGATGTATTTGCGGTAGAAACTGAAGAAACCGAAGCCTAAATCCACTAGAGAAATTCCATGATTAAGAATCCATCACATCCAAAGAAAAGTATCCGCAAGGTAAAGCAGTGTAAGTTTACCAAAGCCGGATTAGAGTACATCGATTACAAAGACGTTGAAACGCTTCAGCGCTTCACTAACGACCAGGGCAAGATTCTTCCTCGTCGTGTTACAGGTACCAGTGCAAAGCACCAACGTCAATTAACTCGCGCCATCAAAAGAGCGAGATTTCTTGCTTTGATGCCATACGTTGCTGAAAATTTGAAATAAGACAGGAGTTTAATCGATGAAAGTTATTCTTAAAGAAGACGTAGAAAAGTTAGGTCAGGCTGGCGACCTGGTAACCGTTAAAGACGGGTACGGCCGTAACTTCCTTATTCCCCAGGCAAAGGCTGTTTTAGCCACTAAGGGAGCTATTGCTGAGCTTGAGTTGATGAAACAACGTGCCGCACAAAAAGCTGAACTTACTGTTCAGGAAGCAAAAGATTTGGCAGCAGTTATTGAAGCAACTTCTTTGACTATTTCAGTTACTACCGGAGAAGACGACAAGATTCACGGTACGGTAACAAATGTTCAAATTGCAGAAGCACTTGCTGAGAAAAACGTAGCTGTAGATCGCCGGAATATTGCTATTGATACTGATGTAAAAACGTTGGGCGAATATACGGCCACCATTAACTTACTTGGTGATTTGAAACCAAAGTTGAAGTTTTGGGTAGTTAAAGCCGACTAAGCTTGTTGGCTGATTTTGTGCTAAATTGTTTTCAAAATTGTTACGGAAATGTTATTTCTAAAAGTTTGATTAACAGCAAAACACACGTATCATTTAGCAAATCAAAATCAGTTTCCAACTAACAAGATGAACGTTTTTAAAACCTTGTTTGTGGGAATCATCCTTGTGATGCTCTTCCCACTTTTTGTTTCTGCACAGATCCCTGATCCGGTTAAATACCAGGTTACGGAAAGCCCTGAACAAGTAGAAGCAGGTGCCATTTTTAATGTAGTAATCGATGCTTCTATTGAAGGTAATTGGCACTTGTATTCTGTACTGAATGATCCTGATGCGGGGCCCTTTCCTACCGAGTTTTCAGCAAATTCCCCAAATTTTGTAATTGCTGGTGAAGTAACAGAATCCGAAGCTGATATAGAGTTTGATCCAAATTTTGAAGCGGAATTGGGATGGCATTCTTCTTTTGCCCGGTTTACTGTACCGGTAGCCATTAAAACCGACCAGGAGGGAACCCAAACCCTTGATATTACGGTTTTTTACCAGGTTTGTGACGATCGTGTGTGCCTTCCCCCTAAAACCAAATCTATCATTGCTTCTGTCGAAGTTATTGGTGTTGCTGCTGAGCCTTTTGAAGGAGCCATTCCAAGGGAAGAAACCAGCATTGAATCAGGTTCTTCAGCCAACTTAGCTTCCGATGGATTCTTTTCTTTCATCTGGATTGCATTACTGGCGGGCTTTGCCGCACTGTTAACTCCTTGTGTTTTTCCGATGATTCCACTCACTGTTTCGTATTTTTCAAAACAGGATGAGAGTAAAAAGGCAGTTGGTGAAGCATTCTTCTTTGGTATCGCTATTGTAGTTACGTTCACATTATTAGGAATTATTCTTGCAGCTGTAGTTGGAGTATCGGGGGC
Organism: Balneolales bacterium; assembly: GCA_022360375.1. Classification (GTDB taxonomy): domain Bacteria; phylum Bacteroidota; class Rhodothermia; order Balneolales; family Balneolaceae; genus HXMU1420-13. Next base: position 2,590 of record JAKSCW010000473.1, on the reverse strand, counting down.
TCAGAATTTTGCAGCAAATCCCTTTGTGAATGCTATGATAGCACTGGTACTAATTGTATTTGCATTCAGTTTGCTGGGAATGTATGAACTCCAATTGCCACATCAACTCACGAATTACTTAAATCGAAAGAGCAACGAGAGCTCTGGAATTCTTGGCATTTTGTTTATGGCCATGACCATTAGTGCAGTTTCCTTTTCATGTACTGCTCCGTTCGTGGGAGCCGTGTTTGCAGCCACCGCAGGTGGAGAATGGTTCTACCCAATTATTGGGATGGTTGGGTTTTCAGCCGCCTTTGCCAGTCCGTTTGTGATTTTCGCGATGTTTCCCAAGTGGCTGGAGTCGCTACCCAAAAGTGGTTCCTGGATGAATGTGGTGAAAGTACTTCTTGGATTTATTGAGCTTGCCGCAGCCATCAAATTTATTTCGAATGTAGATTTGGTGTTGGGTTGGAATATGGTAAGCCGGCCATTCGCTATTGCTTCCTGGATCGCTATTTTCTTCGTGGCCGGGTTGTATCTGCTGGGTGTTTTTGCGTTAAAGAACGAAAAGAAGCCCGAGACCGTAACTCCTGGCCGATTGTTGTTTGCGTTACCTTTTTTGTTATTCAGTTTTTATCTGATTCCCGGATTAATGGGCGCCTCGCTTGGAATATGGGATTCGTGGCTTCCCCCAAAACAAGCTACTGATGTGAGTGTGGTTGGAACCATTGCTGCTATGGGTGGAGCAGTGGGAGGAGGGGCGACTTCTGCAGATGAAGGTTGGGAAAAGGATTACGAAAAAGCATTGGATGAAGCCAAAGAAGAAGGCATTCCTGTATTCATCGATTTTACCGGATACACTTGTACCAACTGCAGGGCTATGGAAACAAATGTATTTCCACTTGCTGAAGTTCAAGAGCGTTTTGGGGAAATGAAACTGGTTAAGCTCTATACCGATGGTGGCTCCGACGCCCAGAAGAATCAACAATTGCAATTCAGTTTAACAGGAAATGTAGCCCTTCCGACGTACGTTATTCTGGACCCCAACCAGGAAAGGGTTTTGGCTCAGGAGCTTGGTTACGTTAATGCCGAAAAATTTGTATCCTTTCTCGATAACGGCATTAATTCATTTCTATCACGTTAGAGTACCGCTACTATTTGTTTTTACATAGCTCGGATTCTGCCATAATTTATGGTAGAATTTGTGCGTGAATTGCACCAGGTATTTTGACGGTACACTTCCCAACCTTTTTATATAGAATTTTTGCCCCCGCATTGGCTGTGATGGGTTTTCTGTGTGTGGAAGTTTCGGCCCAAAGCACCATTCCGTTGGTTAAAGAAATCAAGGGGTTTGAACCCGATTCCGTATACCATCTCGGCGACTGGGTAGTACCCTCAAGTATCCGGGTTTATGCAGGGGGGGAATTTCTTGAGGAAGAATTCTGGGAATTTGATGAAGTGTCGGGCCTTTGGAAAATCAGGGAAGCATTTAAAGCAGACATCCTCTCGAATATTAATCTGCTTATTGAATATGAATCGTACCCGATTTCTTTACCGAGAACAGTTCAGCCAAATTCACCAAAAATGGTTGACTTGAATGAACTGATAGAAAACCCTGATTCCGTGCTTGGTGTTGGCGAAAGGGATGAGGCGCAAGCATTAAACACCTCTGATCTTCAACAGCGGGGGAGCCTGAGCCGGGGAATTATCGTTGGAACGAACCAGGATTTTGCTTTAGAAAGCGGACTTCAATTCGAGCTATCGGGGCAGCTAACGGATGATGTAAGTATCAATGCCTATCTTACCGATCGTAGTATTCCTATTCAACCAGATGGAACTACGCAAAGCCTGAGGGAATTCGATCGTGTTTTGATTCAGCTTCAATCCGAAAATACCCAGGTTGAAATGGGCGACGTGGATGTAAGTTTCGAAGAGAGTACATTTGCCCGTTTAAATCGCAGGCTCCAGGGGGCGGCAGGAGTTACATCCACAAGATATGGAGACTATAAAGCGGCACTTTCCGTAGTTCGGGGTACTTTTAAATCGGTATCATTTGAAGGGGAAGACGGTGTTCAGGGGCCTTACCGGCTCACCGGGCAAAACAATGATGAATTCGTGATCGTTTTGGCGGGAACTGAACGAGTATATATAAATGGACTGGAAGTAAATCGGGGAGAGGAGAATGAATACATTATTGATTATGGATTGGGTGAGGTTTATTTCACAAATAATTTGCTCATAAAAGACGAAACAAGGATTCTGGTTGAGTACGAGTATGTGGATCAGAATTTCAACCGGACACTCGTTGCTGCTGAAGCTAAGGAGGAGCTCTGGGATGGAAGATGGAAAATTGGAGCTTCTGTTATACGTCAGGCGGATGGTGATGAATTGCTTGCCCAGGAAACATTGACGGAAGAGGACATCGAGTTATTAAGTGGGGTAGGAGACGATCTGAGTCGGGCAATAATTTCGGGAGTAAGCACAGTTGCGGAAGACGATAATGCTAATGTTCGGTACGCAGAGGTAGATACAACATTAAATGGTACGCTATTTACTATATATAGAAATATTCCGGGGTCTGAGAGTTCAAACCTCGTAGTCAGATTTACCA
>JAKSCW010000578.1 GCA_022360375.1 Balneolales bacterium | reverse complement strand
TCGTGCATTTTCTTTTGGCCGGCAGCAGGGGAGGCAGAAGCCTGGCGACCTGCATAAATTAACCGTTGCCCATCATCAAATTCTTCCATAAATCGGGTGGCGGTGAATGTCCAGGCACCCATATTTTTGGGTTCTTCCTGGCACCAGACAATTTCTTTTACATTTGGCATTGAGGCCAGGTATTCCTTCACGTCCTTATCAGGAAATGGGTAAATCTGTTCCAAACGAGCAATGGCGACATCGTGAATACTATTTTCCTGCTGGTATTTCAGTAAATCGTAATACACTTTTCCTGAACAAATAACCAGGCGCTTCAACTTACTGGCATCAGTGTTTATACCATCCTTAATGAATGCCTGGAACTCGCCATTTGCCAATTCTTCTGCAGCTGAAGTTGCCATTGGATGGCGAAGCAGACTTTTAGGAGACATCAACACGGTAGGCTTAAATTGCTCCTGCAAGGTTTGCTTTCGTAACATATGGAAGTACTGAGCCGGAGTTGTGAGGTTCATTACATACATATTGTCTTCTGCACAAAGTTGAAGAAAACGCTCCAATCGGGCAGAAGAGTGTTCCGGGCCTTGGCCCTCATAGCCATGCGGCAGGTTCAACACTACAGAAGAGGTTTGCCCCCACTTGGCTTCACTAGAAGAAATGAATTGGTCTATGATAATTTGAGCACCGTTCACGAAATCACCAAACTGAGCTTCCCAAATAACCAATGCGTGACGCTTTTTGGCACTGTATCCAAATTCAAAACCAAGAGCGGCATATTCGCTAAGCAAACTATTGTGAACATGGAATGTGGCCTGATCATCGGATAAATGATTAAGCGGGGTAAAAGTTTGGTTTGTTTCGGTTCCATGCAGTACGGCGTGACGATGAGAGAAGGTTCCGCGCTCCACATCCTGTCCTGTAATCCGGACCGTTCGCCCTTCTTTTAGGAGTGAACCAAATGCTAAGGCCTCAGCAAAACCCCAGTCGATTTTTTTCTCATTTTTCTGAACAATTTCCGCTCTTTTTGCCAACTGGCGAAGCAGTTTCGGGTTAGCATCAAAATCCTTAGGAACGGTATTGATCTTCAACGCTATGTCTGTTAAATCTTCCATCGGGTAAGTGGTATCAGGATATTTATTCCACTCATTCTGATCTTGTTCCACCCGATCATATAAGACATCTTCAGTATCCACATTCGGGGCTTTTTTAGCATCTTCGAAAGCGGCAAGAAGTAATTGATCGAAATCGTCGAAAATTTCCTGGGTTTCCTGCTGTGTCAATTCCCCGTTTTTCACGAGAAATTCCGTGTACACTTCCCGAACAGTCCGGTGATCATTAATTTCCTTATACATTCCCGGTTGTGTAAATGCAGGCTCATCTCCTTCATTGTGGCCATGTTTACGGTAGCCAATCAGGTCAATAACCACATCTTTGCCAAATTTCTGGCGATATTCCAGTGCCATTCTTATAGCTTGAATTGCAGCTTCAGGCCGGTCTCCGTTTACATGAAATATAGGTGCCAGAACAGTTTTTGCGAGGTCAGAAGCATATTCGGTTGAACGTCCATCTTTTGGTAGTGTGGTAAAACCAATTTGGTTATTGATGATAATGTGGATGGTTCCACCGGTTGCATATCCTTCCAGCTGAGACATGTTTAGTGTTTCTGCCACAACGCCCTGTCCGGCAAAAGCAGCATCACCATGCATTAGTACCGGAAGAATTTTCTTTTCAGCGTGTTCTTCTTCATGATGATCAATTACTGCGCGTGCTGCTCCTTCAACCACTGGATTTACAGCTTCAAGATGGCTTGGATTAGGCATTAATTCTAACTCAATCTCCGTTCCTGAATTTGTTTTGTGAAATCCTTTTGCTCCTAAATGATACTTTACATCTCCGGAACCCTGAATGGTACCTGGGTCAACATTGCCTTCAAATTCAGCAAACACTTTTCGGTATGGTTTTTCCATTATGTTCACTAAAATATTCAATCGCCCCCGGTGGGCCATTCCCATGAATATCTTTTCGATATCGAATTTACCGGCATGTTCCAACATGAAGTGAATCATTGGAATTAAAGTGTCGTTTCCTTCCAGAGAAAAGCGTTTGTGACCAATATATTTTTTATGCAGGAATTCTTCGAAAGCCATCGCCTGATTCAACTTGTGAAGAATTTCTCTCTTATCCCCGTGCGTTAATGTGGGTTCATTCCCGGTTGATTCCATGGTTTCACGCAACCAGCGGCGTTCTTCCAAATCCAGAAGGTGCATGTATTCTGCACCAATATGTTCACAGTATGTGTCGCGAAGTTTTTTAATTATTGCTCTTAGAGTAGCTCTTCGTTCAGGAAACAGCTTCCCACAATAAAATTCACGGTCCAGATCCCAAAGAGAAAGGCCATAATAGTCCAAATCCAATTCCGGGTTTGAACCGGGTTCCTTTTCAAGTGGATCCAGATTTGCAAGCACATGTCCGCGCATTCGATACATGTTGATGAGACGCCAAACCCCAACGGTTCTCCGATCTTCTTCTGCGCTTTTACCCGCACCAGCAAACATACCGGAAAACTGGTCTTCACCATAAGGAATAGGCTCGTAAGGAATTTCTAAGTCAAGGAAAATGGAAGACCAGAAGTCTTCGTGACCATTTAACAGGTGGCTTACTTTCTGGAGGAATGAACCTGATTCAGCACCTTGGATAATGCGATGATCATAGGTACATGTCATCGTCATCACTTTGCTGATACCCAGGTGATTCAGTACCTGCTGGGACATGGCCTGGTATTCTGCGGGATAATCAATGGCCCCGGTTGCAATAATTGCACCTTGCCCTTCCATCAATCTTGGTGTTGAAGATACAGTACCAATAGTACCGGGATTAGTAATACTGATAGTAGTTCCCTGGTAGTCTTCAATTTGAAGCTGACCACTTCTGGCCCGGCTAACCAAATCTGCAAAGGCGTAAAGGAACTCCTTGAAGTTCATTTTATCAACCCCTTTTATATTCGGAACCACCAGGTTCCGTGAGCCATCTTTATTGGGGAGATCAACTGCAACACCAAGATTAATTTGTTCCGGAACTACCCGAAAGTGGTTCTTCCCATCATAATGGTACGTATGGTTGATGGTTGGAAACTCTTTCATTGCCTGTATCACTGCCCAGCAAATGAAATGAGTAAATGAAGCCTTGGGTTCGTTTCTTTTTACAAGGTGGCGATTAATGATTGTGCGGTCTTCAATCATCATTTTCACAGGCAGGACCCGCAAGGAAGTTGCTGTTGGCACCTCCAGGCTTTGATCCATGTTCTCCACAATCCTGGTGGCAACGCCCTTAATTTTAATCAGTTCGGCATTTTTTGGTGCTTCATCCACTTTTTTCTCCACTTCGGCAGGAGTGGCCATGCTAGCAGCACCATTCGTTGCAGGAACTTCTTTTACGGGTGCCTGAACCGGAGTTTCCTCAACGGTTACCCCATCCAGTTCATCGAAGTATCTTTTCCAATGTGCGGGTACTGATGAGGAATCGTTTTTATACTGTAGATAAAGTTCTTCTACCAATGCGGAGTTGGGCCCAAATAAGGCTTCTAGTGATTTCAAGAGTCTACTTTATTAGTGTAAAATATTATAGTTAGAATAATTGTTTTCGGGAGAATTACGTTCGTCTTAAATCGTAAATATATGCGTAAAAAGCGATTCCAAAAGGTAAGGAGAAGCAAAATAAAAAAACATGAAAAGTAAAAGGGAGCTTCGAAAGCTCCCCTGATATTATTGAATGGAATAGCTTATTAGTTCGAATCTATTTACAGAATAGAGCTTTAGTCTTGGATCTGCTTCATCTTCGGACCCAGTGAAATAATAAAAAGACTCAAAAACTGTAAAACCCAGTTCATTAGATATTGAAAAATTCATATCAACTGGTTCGAGCCCATAAACACGAGAGCCACTGCTTACTTGATAAAATTCTCTTGTGTAGTTCTTTACTTGTACTTCTAAACTATGATCGCTGTTAATTCCTTCGTAAGTAACCGTACCGATAAAGGAATCGTTTTTGATTAATCGTTCAGGTACAAATTCATCAGGATGATGAAGGAACAGATATTCATTCTTTTTATTTCCGTCAGAATCCAATTCCGGACCCAGTGTTTTTGGTAATAAAAATGGCTCATTCCTTGAAATAGCAGCAGAAATCTCTTCAGTAATTTTCTCGTTTTCTGAATCCTCAAAACCAGAACGATAATAAACCCCATTTTCCTGGTTGCTATAATAACCACTCATGAACTGGTCATATCTACGTTCACTGCTTTCAAGAAAAAACCACTGTGTTCCATCCACAGTAGTATCTGAACTGATTTCAAAAGTTATTTCCTCTGGTTCACTTATTTCACCGGATTCCGCGTATGTATAGGTGAAATTGTAAGTCCAGCTATTTCCTACCGTAAGGGGGAGGGAAACAATCAATGATTCATCATCTTTTATTGAAGTACTGTCTTCACAAGACAACATAGCAAACCCAATCAAGAGTAAAAGGACAGGTAAATATTTCATAGCTACTGAATAAGAGTTAGAGGTGAAAAGTTGCAGTAGCTATTTACATGGAGATTTGGTTCTGAATGATTCCGAAATATTTGACATCCTGTAGCAAAATGCAATAGAGGAATAAAAACTTAATGATAAATCTATACCTCCGTTTCCATGCTCTTATTCGGGAACGCTTTTTCTGAACCCCCTTATTTAATTATTTTCATTCCATTTAGAGAGTACAGTTGTGATTTGATTTCAAGATGGGATCACAGATATTATTGGTGGCTTTCATAGGCTACTCTGGCGGGTTGTGATTTGATTTCAAGATGGGATCACAGATATTCATTTTTTGAGCGCACCTTTAACAAGGCTGTTGTGATTTGATTTCAAGATGGGATCACAGATATTA
>JAKSCW010000577.1 GCA_022360375.1 Balneolales bacterium | reverse complement strand
CTACCCTTCTACCTCCCCAAACCGAAGGTCAGGTAGCCGGAATCCTTTTGGATTTAGGAGTTTCCACGCACCAGATTAAAGAGGGGGAGCGTGGCTTCAGCTTCCAGGAAGATGGCCCCCTGGATATGCGCATGGGAAATCTTACCGGGCTTTCCGCTTACCAGGTAGTGAACAACTACGAATACGAAGAACTTCGCGATATCATCTTCCACTACGGGGAAGAAAAAGCCAGTCGTCAAATTGCTCGTGCTATCATCGACGCCCGCCCAATCGAAACCACTGCGGAATTGCGAAAAGCCATTTCTGAGGTAGTGAACAAGAAATTTGAAGTAAAATCACTGGCCAGGGTATTCCAGGCCATTCGCATTGAAGTAAACCAGGAGCTGGAAATGTTGAAGCAAGTGCTCCAACAATCACTTAAGGTACTGAAACCCGGTGGCCGGCTGGTGGTAATGAGTTATCATTCGCTGGAGGACCGCCTTGTAAAACGGTTTTTTAAAGCAGGCAATTTCGAGGGAGATATCGAGAAAGATTTTTATGGAAATGTCCTTTCCCCACTAAAACCTGTGTCTAAACAGGTAATTACCCCTTCTCTTCAGGAAATTTCCATTAATCCCGCGGCACGGAGCGCTAAACTCCGGATCGCTGAAAAAACAGAAGGAGGAGGTTCATGATCGTACAGTCTCCGCTAAAACGGCAACACGCTCAACCTAACCTCCGAAAAGTCCCTAAACCTGACATAGCACACCTACCCTCTTCACCTAAAAAAAATGGGAAGAAAAAGGCCCAAAAGTCAGGCTCGCAATCGGTTGGTATTCCAAAACTAAAACCCGGGAAAATTATCCTGGCTACACTCATTTTGGGGGCATTTGGTTTTGCCTACCTCACTCATGTATTTGCCACCCAACAGCTGTTATTGGAAGTACAGCAACTGGAGGCCGAATACAACAAAGCCCGCCAGCAGCATGATGAACTCAAGCTCCGGTACGACCGCTTGGTCGGTCCCGCTGAAATTTACCAGCAGGCGCAGGAACAAGGCTTCATTAATGGCGGCCCTGCCGACCGGGTAATCGTAATCGAGAAATGAACGAGTACAGAACCTCCATATTAAGCCGTATGTTCATCGTCCTGGGATTGATCTTTCTTATTCCATTCGCGTTGGCTTTCCAATTGGTTCGCATCAATTACCTGGAAGGGGAAGGGTTACGAGAATTATGGAGCCAACAAGCCATTGATGAAATTTCTATTCCCGCAAAACGAGGAAATATTTACGATACCAACGGAACCTTGCTGGTTACCAATGCCACCGATTATCAAATTGCGGTGGATCCAAAAGTGGAAGGAATGACACGAGATCAACTCGAACTTCTTTCTGAAACCCTGGGAACAGTAACCAATCAACCCGGCTCAGTGTATCTGGATAAAATTGATGAGGCTCCCTCCCGTTCCCGGTATATCGTACTTGCGAAGAACCTGAGTGCCATTCAAAAGGATGAGATCGAATTGCTGGGAATGCGCGGCGTGATTATTGAAGAAGATTTCAGCCGTAAATACACCTTTGGGAGTCTTGCAGCACATTCTTTAGGCTTTGTAAATCACAATATGGATGGCCGAACCGGTGTAGAAGCATTTTATAATGATGAATTAAGCGGAACCGATGGCGTTCAGCAGGTTCGCAAAGATCCATTCAATCGCGTATTCCAGTATGTAGGTGCACCGAAGAAACTTCCCCAGGATGGATATTCACTTCACACCACCGTAGATGCCTATATCCAGGCTATATTGGAAGATGAACTAAAAGCCGGTGTAGAGAAACATCTGGCAAATTACGGAACCGGGATCATCATGGATCCAAAAACCGGGGCCATAATCGCCATGGCCAATTACCCAACGTTCGATCCCAATTATCCGGGGCAAAGTGATTCTGAAAACAGGAGAAACTTTGCCATTACAGATATGATTGAACCGGGTTCTACCTTCAAGTTGGTAACAGCCATTGCTGCGGTGGAACAAGACAAAGTGGATTTTGAGGAAATCTTCGAAACCCCCGAAAATGGTGAAGTCATAATCCACGGGCTGCCCCT
>JAKSCW010000215.1 GCA_022360375.1 Balneolales bacterium | reverse complement strand
CTTTTCCTACATAGCTTGTTTTTCTTGGTGTTACTTTTGGTAACCGTAGGAAAGGTTTATGCACAAAATGCACCGTCACCTGGCCAGGAAATTATTAACCAGGCCACAGTGTCGTATACTGATCCGAGTGATGGAGAGGTGACACTTTTCTCGAACCCTGTTGAGGTAGTAGTTACAGATAACCCGGTGTTTGAGTTTTGGCCTAACAATGCCATAAAGGAATTCCGTGGGAACAATGTAGAATTGGTTCATTTCATACGGAATGACGGAAATATTACCGCCACGTATCAGCTAAGGGGATTCAACACAACAGGCGATGATTTTGACATGCAGGACTTGAGCTGGACCACGCAGGAAGTATCCAAAACCGCGACTAATGCACTAAATACGGATACTTTATCAACTCAGGTTACCCTGGAACCCGGCCAGCAATTCGAAGTGGGTTACATAGGCTGGATTAGTGAATTTGAGGAAAGAGATAGTCTTATCGCTTTCATGGTGTTTGAAGCTACTGACCTGAATTCTGGGATAACAAAAGTAAATGTTGATACTATTGGAATCCGGGTAGGTGCTATTGTGGAGATTCAAAAATCCCAGATTGGAGCGGAAGATTTGAGGCCGGAAGATTCGTTTCAATATCTGATCACCGGGGAAAATGTAGGGGATATGACGGCACTTCCGAGAGAGATTATTATCGACGGGGCTGTAGCGGATAAGGTAATTCTACTCGATTCGATTCCTGCAAATCTTTCATTTACCGGGTTCGACACCTGGGATAAAGGGACCCCATTATATCATAGTGCCGGATTTGAGAAATATGAGTTCACAACAGCGCCACCTGAAGACTTAATGTCGGTAGATGTAATAGGCCTTGCGTTCGATTCACTCCAGGTTCGTGAAACATTTTCATTGACATTTAGTGTTCAGGTAAACGCGTCGGCTTCGGGTATAATCACAAATATTGCCGAACTAAGTTACACAGATCCTGAAGGTGATGTAACTACTGCGGCGGCCTCTAACGAAGTAGCCGCAGAAATCAATTCTGTAAGTGCAGATATCGACTATTTCACCAGTCAGAATTTCCTGGAAGTTACCACTACTTCGAGTATAGGAGATTCATTACATATCCAGGCAACAGCATCTGCTTGTAATGAAGACCGAAATATCATTGAGATTGTGGATATCTCCATAATTTCTGAATTAACAATGGATGAAGAAGGATACCAGGCCGTTGAAACAGGAGAGAATACCGGGGTTTTCAGGGTGCTTGAACCTGTGCCTACACGCGATGGCCTTCAATTCGATGTAGTTCATGGAAATGGAATTTTAGAGACCGTTGAAGACGATATAATTATCGCCACTTTGATTTGTGCCGGAATCCAGGCGGGTGGTGGAACAGCGGTCGAAGCATCCGTACTTGTTGATCCATTTGGTATCGTGTTTGATAGTGAAACCAATGAAGAAATCCCGGGTGCAGAAATTCGGCTTATCGATGTTACCGGAGCAAACAACGGTGGAAATGCAGGTGGTTTGGCAGCAGTATTTTTAGCGAACGGACGTTCTTTAACCACTAATGAACAGGAAAGTAATGAGCTGGGTAAATATCGGTATCCATTCATTCGTCCCGGAACGTACCGGTTAGAAGTGGTAGCCCCTCAGGGCTATGAATTTACCTCTCAGGTTCCGGTTGATTCTTTGCCAGAAGGAAGAAATGCTGATGAACTGGCTTCCTATGGAATGGATTTCGATGTGGTTGGAGCTGCCATTGGACTTGATTTTGATATTCCGCTGGATGCACTTGCCAATGGAGTTCTGATGGCGGATAAAGAAGTTGATCAAACCCAGGCAGATATTGGGGATTATGTGAACTACAGTATTACGATCAAAAGTGCATCTGTGAATACTTTGGATAGTTTAACGGTTACTGATGAACTACCCTTTGCTTTTGAATATCAGTTAGGATCCGCACGCCTGGATGGCCAGCAGTTGCCAGATCCTGAAGGTGGTAAAGGGCCAACTCTTCGATTTAACCTTGGGAGTATTGAACCCGGGCAAACAAGAACTCTTAAATACAGAGTATATATAGGACCTGGTGCAGAAAGAAGTGATGGAATTAACTCTGCAATCGTAACCAGTAACCAGCAGATTGTAAGAACCAGTAACGAAGCAAAAGTTAAGATTGAAGTAACTGGCGGGGTATTCTCGGATGAGGCATTCATTGTAGGGAAGGTATTCCTGGATTGCGATGAGAATAACATGCAGGATTCCTCCGAGCCCGGAATACCAGGAGTTCGTTTATACCTGGAGAATGGCAACTATGTAATCACTGATGCAGAAGGGAAGTACTCGTTCTATGGCATAAAGGCGAATAAGCATGTTCTTAAACTGGATAATTATTCCCTTCCGGAAGGAAGCAAAATGAAGGTATTGGATAATCGGCATGCATTTGATCCATCGAGCAGGTTTGTAGATGTAACAAAAGGAGAATTACACCGGGCTGATTTCGCAGTTTGTGAATGTACAGCGGAAGTGAACGAAGAAATCGAGCGCCGCAAAGCTGCGATGAGTGGCAACAATGATATTGTAGGAAATGCACTGTCTCAAAACTTCAGTACAAATCCGAATGCGAATCGGGGTGCACAAGCACGATATGGTCAGGCAAGTGGAACTATTGGAAATGCACAGGCTGCTGCTACTGTACAAACAACGCCTGGTGAGGAAGTTCAGCAAGCAGAAACCAGTGATGAATTAGTTCCTGTTGAAGAAGCACAACTTACGATTGAAGAAGTACTTGAAACCACGGAACCTGGCACGGAAATACTAAATGTTGCTGATGGTGATACACTCAGTTTTGATAAAGTAACGCTGTGGGCAAAAGGTACAAATGGCGCATTATTCGATGTATTTGTAAATGGAATTGTAGTACCTGCAAACAGAATTGGTCAACAATCTATGAGTAATGCTACAGGTCAGCAAATCTGGGAGTATGTGAGTATTCAATTAGAACCTGGCAAAAATAGCATCATACTCCAGGAAGGAGATCCATTCGGAAATGTTCGGGGCACTGATGAAATCACTGTTTATGTACCTGGCGAGCTTGCGGAAATCAAAGTAAGTGTTCCTGTAAATGATGTTTCTGCTGATGGAGTATCACTTGCAACGGTACGAATAGAAGCGGTTGATGAAATTGGATTGCCAGTAGGTTCCCGGTTACCATTGATGCTGGATAATGAAATGGGAACCTGGTTGGTTGAAGATGAAAATGCCCAGGAACCGGGACTTCAGACATTCATTGAGGGTGGAATTGCTGAATTCCAGATTAAAGCTCCAATTCAACCGGTAACATCAAAAGTGAGAGCTTCTATTGGTGATGTATTTGGAGAAGCAAAAGTTGAGTTCCTCCCGGATCTTCGTCCGTTGATAGCCGCAGGTATTATTGAAGGCAGTATCCGTCTTCGTGATCCACTTAACATTCAAAGTGATGTTGAGAATGATGGGTTTGAAGAAGAATTGAAATCACTTTCCTACAGCATGAATAGCTTCACTGCTGACGGAAGGTTTGCTTTCTTCCTGAAAGGAAAAGTTTCGGGCAAAACACTACTTACGGCTCAATTTGATTCAGAAGCAGAAGACGAGGAACGCCTGTTCAGAGATATTCGGCCGGAAGAGTATTACCCTGTGTATGGCGATGCATCAATAAGAGGATATGATGCACAGTCCTCAGGGCGTCTGTATATAAGAGTAGATCGGAATAAAACATATGCATTATATGGTGACTTCCTTACCATGGAAAATAAAGCGGATATCCAGCTTGGAGGATACACCCGTTCTCAGAATGGCTTAAAAACCCATTTTGAGCAAGGAAATGTAACGGTTGATGCTTTTGGTGTTAGTTCTGTTTCTTCTCGCCGTGTTTCCGAGTTCAGAGGGCTGGGTATTTCGAGGTATGAACTACCTGATAATGAATTGATCGATAACTCCGAAATCATTGAATTAATTACGTACGACCGCGATCAGTTGTTAACGACCGATACTTTAGGTGTTCCAAACGATCCAAGTTTAATTATAAGCAGACAGCGGTTGACCCGGTTTACCGATTACACCGTTGACCCATTCTCTGGTGTAATTACCTTCCGAACCCCGGTTTCAAGTGTAGATTCAGAATTCAACCCCGTATTTATCCGGGCAACGTATGAAGTAGAAAATAACGATAAGCGCTATTTAGTAGGCGGAATTGCAGCGAATGTAGAGGTATCTAACGGGGTAAATGTAGGAGGTAACTTAATTCAGGATAACAACCCTGAAAATGAATTCACTTTAGCAGCCGGTAATCTGAATGCTCAGCTTGGCCAGAATACAAAAGTAGTAGCAGAAGTTGCACTAACACAGAATGAAATTGCAGGAAACGGAACCGCTGGTCGTGTGGAAGTATCACATCGTGGCGATCGTTTTGATGTGTTGTCCTCATTTGGAAGGTCTTCCGAAAACTTTGATAATCCCGGAGCTTCGCTGGGTCAATCCAGGACAGAGGCCAGGCTAAACAGCCGGTTTAAAATTGGCACCGGAACCAATTTAAATACTGAATTCTTGCTTACCAGGAATGATACAACAGGAGATCAGACCTTAGGTGGATTATTAACCGTTCAGAGAAAACTGGGTCAAAGTATCAATGCCGAAGTAGGGGTTCGCTATTCTGACCAATCATACTCTGGTTCCGAAGATGTGACCAACACAAACCTAAGAAGTAAAAT